>JAYVVP010000399.1:0-2614 GCA_043786935.1 Pseudanabaena sp.
GGGACCCATACTATCGACCACAAAGCGATCGTACCAGCGCCGAAATCGTCAACCTCGGCTATATCATCAACGTCATCGAATCACAAATCGAAAGACGAGAAGCCCTCATCAAAGCATGGGAATTAATGCAAAAAGTTTTAATTGTCTCGGCACAAGTTTTAATCGGTGATGTGGGCAAAGGACAAATCGCTTACAGTGACGGTGTGGTGAGTAGCCGTAACACTTTCCAGAAGTATTACGAACAAGAAGAACTCAAACTTTATATCGATCAAGTGTTAGGCGTAGATTCTGTGCCTGTCGCTCTCGGCATTTATTTTGTATTTCGTGACGCAATGCAAGCGCAAAGCTTCAGAGCATCACGTTTTCGTTCGAGAGCCACTACACCCAGACTCCGCCTTGTCTCCAAACGTTTTGAAGACTATCGCGAATTGCTTACTCCCCTCATGGATTTCTTCACAGAGCGCGGCAGATTACCCGTCGGCGAAGAATTGCCCAACTTTGAGCCGTTGCTTACAGAATTTGGAACAGTACGCCGCGCCTTTAACTTGATTGTCAGTGCCACAAATCAAGATGAATGGGATGCGATCGCCGATAAGCGCCGCCAAGATATCTTGGTATTCCTTGCTCTCAGCAATTTTGATAATCCCTACAAACGACTTAAATTAAGCCAACTTCCAACGCAATACCAAACCGATATCAAATCTCTATTTGGCTCTTATCAAGGGGCAAGTACTACTGCTGACCTGATGTTATTTAATTTAGGTAGGGAAGGATTCATCGCTACTTGTTGTCGAAATAGCAGAATTGGCAGACTAGATGATCAAGCCCTCTACGTTCACATTTCGGCATTAGAACATCTTGATACTATGCTCAGACTCTATGAAGGATGTGCCAGCCGCACCATTGGCAGAATGGATGGGGCTACTTTAATTAAATTCCATCTGCACAAACCAAAAATCAGCTATCTTTTTTATCCCGACTTTGATCGCGATCCCCATCCAAAGATGCAATCTTCAATGCAAATTGATCTGAGAGATTTACAGGTTCGTTATCGTGACTATCACAACTCTGATAATCCCCCCGTACTCCATTGCAAAGATGCTTATATCCTTCCCGACTACTCACAATATGAAAAATTTGCCAAATTAACAAAACAAGAAGAAAGTTGGGGATTGCTAAAAAACATGAAGGACATCTCACTCTGGCAAGGATGGCAACAAAAATTAAAAGAATACTGTGCGGAACTTCAAGGGCATCGTCTTGTCTGGAGCAAAGACGCTGACCCAGAGACGATTAAGTGCGTGAAAGCACAACGCAAATCCAAGAAATTAGAAGGAGATACATTCTAACTAATCCAAATCTCGCTTGAATCATAAAAGCTTCCTCGTTGCTCAAGTTTAAAACCACCCAAAAGTAAACCTAGCCAAGTTTCGACAATTGGTAAAGGCAAAGCAACTTGCAAATCTATTAAGCGCATAGGAGAAAAATTATTTGCAATACAATGCGAGATCGCCTCAATCCAATTCGATACATCCTCAGCATGGGCAGTACTAATAGCCAGTTCAAATTCATCCTCAAAACTAAGCAAACTTTCCTGCTCCAAAGATTGAATCAAAACCTCCTTATCAATTGCGCCAACCGTCGAATTACCATATTTTGTTTGTTCAGGAATCTTCCTAGGTAAACTTTGCAAAGGCTCAATAAACTGGTCAAAATCAATCACCATAGACTGACGGACATACCGATCAAAAGCATCATCAGCCATGATCGGCTCACCATTTACTGCGCGAGAATGTAACTCTTCAAATAAAAAATTAGAGCGATCGCAAAACAAATCCGCAATCTGACATACAGCTTCTCCTGCCACTCGTAACTGCGATCGCGTATCGAGATCAACCAGAGTCAAATCCAAAAGCTCAAACACCATTGGCAAATTCACATCTTCAGGAGTCTGTCTTGCAGTCGAAAGGACATCCCATAAATCCAACTCAAGCTGTTTAACTTTCAAGGTCGCACTGAAAGCCAGAATGACAAGGACAAGGGCGCAAAGGACAAAGCCAAGGATCGAGACATTCTTGGCTGGCAAATTTCTTAATCCCATAACTTGACTCCAGCAAAACCAATACTTTCTGCACATAAGTATGCACTTGGGACGCAACCATCCCCGCACAATGGATTGGAGAAATTTCTGCAAACTTCTCTTGACCTTTCCAAACTTGAACCGCGATCGCATGAATTGATGTATCTTTTCCTGATTGTCGATAAACCACTAACACCGCCCAAAATACTGAGGCAAACTCATCAATATTTACAACTAAATTTTCATTGGAATCACCACGTTTACGAGAGCGAATCAGATTACGGCGATCGCGATGACGGGCATAGGAACGGCGACTATAGCAAACATTAGGATTCCAACAGCGATCGCCCAACTCACCATGCAATTCTTGAGCCTGAGCCGCCGAAAGCATCGCACACTTTTTACACTTTTCGGGAATACCTTTAGCCATCAGCCCACAAATGTCATGAAGACTTTAATTATAATGGCTCTAAACCCAACTTGTCACAGAAACGTCTTAGGACAAATAATCATACATTATTTGCCATTAAATTT
>JAYVVP010000400.1:0-2604 GCA_043786935.1 Pseudanabaena sp.
TTGTCCTGATTGATAGCTTGGGAGCGAGTATATCGTAGTGTCTAGTTATTGACTACTTCAGCAGATGACTAATCGCTCAGTTAACTTCTCCTTCTTGGCTGATATTGCGCCCGACTTGGATCTCCTGCATTGCTTTGCACATCAAGCGGAGAGATACCTGCATTCAGATCCAAACAGTTGTCTGATCAAGCTGCGCCAGTTTGGTGAGTTACTAGCGCAGGAAATTGCTGCTAGAAATGGTGAGTCGATCGATCGAGGTGAATCTCAGGAGATTTTACTTCGGCGATTAAGGACGAATGGTATTTTAAAGCAGAATTCAAGCGATCTTTTTCATCAAATCAGAAAAGAAGGTAATCGAGCTAATCATCATGGCCTAAGCGATTACGATCGAGCTTTAAGAGCGTTGAAATATGCCCACCAGCTAGCCTGTTGGTTCTATCACGCGTACATAGAGCAATGCAAGATGGATACATTTGTGTTGCCGCCAGATCCAGCATTTGAATGGGAGAAAACGGCTCAAGAGTTATCTTCTATTAAAGAAGTAAATCAAGCATTGGCAGATAGATTAAATGAAAAAGAGCTTCACTTATTATCCCTGGAAAATAACGAAAAAGCTGAGATCGATAAACAACTTGCGGAAATCAAAGAGTTAAAACAATTACTGGAGCAAGAACTACAAGAAAAAGATGCTATTACCAAAAAACTTGAAGAAATAGAGCAGCAGGCTATTCGGATGACTCCGACCGAGAAACAAGCAACGATTATTCGATCGCACCAACAAGAGGAAAATATCATGGCACGAGTCAAAATTGATGCATTAGAAGTTGGTACAATACTACGTCATCGATACGAAATAGTACAACAGCTCGGCATCGGTAGTTTTGGTGTTACCTATATTGCAAAAGACACAGACTTTACAGATCAAAAAAAGTTGGTAATTAAACAGTTCAATCCTGTAAATATCGAACAAAAGAGCATAGATATTGCACGGGCTAAATTCGCGCAAGAAGCCGAATATTTACGCAAACTCTCTAATGATTTTATCCCCAAGGTACATGCTCAGTTTGAGGAGAAGGGTCATTTCTATATAGTGCAAGATTTAGTAGAGGGAGTCACCCTTGCCCAAGAATTAAAAGCTGGAGACAAGAAAAATGAGGAGTACATTAAAAAACTACTTGTTGATATACTTACACCTTTAGCCTATGTTCATCAAGAAAATATTATTCATCGAGATCTAAAGCCCGATAATTTAATTCGACGTAATCATGATGGCAAGATCTCATTAATTGATTTTGGAGCGGTAAAGGAAGTAGTCAATCAACCAACCAGTCAAGCAGGAACAACAATCGGCACTCCAGGCTACATGCCTCATGAGCAGATAAGTGGTCGTCCAAAAATGAGTAGCGATATATATGCAGTAGGTGTCATTGCAATTCAAGCATCTACGGGGATCGAGCTATCACAACTTTCGTTCGACAACGAGGAAAAACTCATTTGGCAAGATCTTGCGCCACATATTAGTTTGGAGCTAAAAAATATATTAAGTCAGATGGTTGAATATGACTTCAGGAAACGGTATGTAAATGCTGGTGAAGCTCTACAAGTATTGATGCTTATAGAGACAAAAGCTGAAGCTAAAAAGTTGGAAGAAGAGGCTGACGCTGAACGCTTAAGACAAGAAGAGGCTAAAGCTAAAAAGTTGGAAGAAGAGGCTAAAGCTAAAGAGTTACAAGAACAAAAAACAAAAAACAAACGTTTTAAAATAATAGGCTCTTTAGTTGGGTTAGTAATTCTAGGTATAGGTGTTAAGTCTTGGGACTATTTGACAAAGCCTAAAATTAGCAACAGCACGATTACCGTCGGTATTCTCACAAACCCAGCCGATTACCGAGAGCTTGGTGATTACTTACGGAAAGAGTTAGTACCAGCTAACTATTTTGATTATCTTCAAGGGAAACAGGTTGGTATTGTTATCGAAGGCGATAAGAGCTTATCCTATCAGGAAGCAAAAAAACGGTTAGCCGATAAGAAATGGGATATTGCATTTGCTAGATCGCCAATGATTTCTAGATTCGCTCAAAAGCAAGGTTACTCCTATTTAGCAGGGATGTTTCCAGGTAGTGCGAGTTATCAGTCTGGAATCTTTGTTAAAGTTAATAGCCCCATTCGATCGATTAATGATATCAAGCCAACTACCGTCGTGGCATTGGGTGATTTCAACTCAGCTTCTAGTTTTTATATGCCAGCCTACGATCTATATGGCAAGACATTCTCAGCAAAAATTGCTCGTGGTGATTCCCCGATGAGTATGGTTGCACAAGGTAAAGCAGAGGTTGGTGCCGCAGCCATCAGCGATAAGATTAAATCTGGCAACTCAGATTTTAGAATCATTCATACAAGCCGTGCCATTCCAGGTAGTGGAGTGTATTTGTCGCCTCAACTTGCGCCAGAACACCAACAGATCGAGCGAGTTTTGTTAGCCGCTCCAAAGAGTATTAGGGCTATGAAAAAAGCCAACTATGGTGATGTACCTGAAGTAAATTATACTGAATTCGATAAGATTACCGATCGCGTTGACTCGATTATTGAGTGTGTAGATTTTGA
>JAYVVP010000401.1:0-7424 GCA_043786935.1 Pseudanabaena sp.
TTGCTGGGCTGATTGCTTACTGCCATCAACCTAAAAAGCCTTCTTTAAATTTTGATTCTAATCTCAAGCTTTCTGCTTAACCCGAACTGACGTTATTTAAGTAGTCAGCAAGATAGAGACCAACTTATGTACTTAGGCGGAAGAAATTTCATAAGAAATTAAGTAATCCTAATTCAATAGGAAATGGCTTTACACATTAGGCTTCATCAAAGATAAACGACCTAAGAGTCAAAGCACCGTATATACAAACTAAAAAGCCAGTTACATCGTAGGCATTCAAGAATCGCCTCTGTGACTGGCTTTTTAGTTTGTTTATTTATCGTGAAAAAAAGTTTAGGGAGCGACGATTCGGTTAGAGATACTAGTTACAAAATCTATAAAGAAGCGATCGCCTTGTAATGATTTAAATGTCTTTTGACATATGTGTTGTAGGGAGTTGGTCATTTCCGCACTAGGGCTAGCTTCTGCTAGAGCATTAGGTTGTTGCTCTAGATATTCCACAAAACTCGTACCACCGATATGAGTTAAATAAGCAGCAGTAACGGCTTGCATGGAGCCACTGATCGCATAGGTAAGCACATTGAGCTTAAAGAAAGAGGCGATCGCTGAAGTGGCAATTTCTATACAGCCAAGTTGCAATAGTTGCTGAGAGAGCGTCATCGTAAAATGCTGAGCTTGTTTTAGGCTGAGGGGACGTTCATAAATTTTGGCAATATCGATCAACATCTGCGTATTGATCGCCGCACCAGCTAAAAGATCGATCACGGGGATTGGATTGGCAAAAACTGTAGTTGCAGCGATTAATTGATAGCGATTGATGGTGGTCGCCGCATCTTGACGACGTTCTTGATTGATCGCGCTATTTATTTCTTGCAACAAACTTTCGATCTGTAAATGTGTATTACGAATTAGCAGATCCTCCCACTCATTCGAGAGAATTGCTTCGATCCGTTTTTTCAAAGCACTCACATCAGGCGGTAACTCTTCCCACCATTCTTGGAGCGCCGCGCTATTAACAGAATCATCAGGGCTAGCATATTGACGCACCTTAAGCGGGCTAGGTTGGGCAGCGATCGCCACAATATCTGTTTCTGCTAAAAATTTCTTGGTGCGCTCTTTAAGTTGGGATAACACGCTTTCGCGATCGCTTGGCAAATATAAATCGGTTTTGTTAAACGCTAAGATCACCCGCTTGCCTAATCCTGCCAGCCGATCAAGTTCGCGATATTCGGTGTTAGTCAAATCTCCTGCGGTCACAAAAACCATCAGGTCAGCATTGTGCGCTAATTTTAAAGCTTCTAGCTCACGCTGTTGACCCATAGTGCCCATTTCTTGTACGCCTGGAGTGTCAAGTAATGAAATTTGACGCTTTACTTTCGTTTCTCCCTGTCTAGCGACAAGACTACTTAGCGAAAAATCACTACCTTGATATGCATATTCTTGACGAGCGATCGTTGTGCCAATGGTCGCGGCAGTTTTACCCACTTTGCTTCCCAACAAAGCATTAATTACAGAAGTTTTCCCCGCTGAACCTGTACCAAAAATAACGATGCGAAAATGATTTTTTTGTAAATTACTGGTAATTTGCTGCGCTTGCTGGTTTAAAATTTCGCGCTTACTAGGATCGACAATGTTGGCGATCGCTTTTTGGACTTGTTGTAATTCTTTAAACAAATAACTGCGATCAATAACTGTAGGCTGGTCAATAATTGTGGCTAAACTCTGGCGCATATTCACAAACAAAAGCGTCCCGCCAATCATTAGCGTAATTATGCTCAGTAAATGCCAGTCATGTTCAAGTGAAAATAGCGCATTCATGAGCGCTACGATACTGACAATTCCTAAACCAAAAAAACAACTTTTGCGAGACAAGACTTTGCCAGAGTTCACCATTTACAAAATACTCTTAAATTTCACTATCAGTACAGCAGTAAATGAGCGATTATTTACCTATTACTAATAAAAGATTTTAGGCGATCTAAACCGATTTTATGGTTTTGATCAGCGTTGACGACAAAAATCATAATATTGATTTGACATTGATTTGATATTGAATAATCTGAACATAGGCAAATGCTCAACGGAACGAACATATTTTTGATTGGGATGATGGGCGCAGGTAAAAGTACAGTGGGCAAACTTTTAGCCAAAAAGGTCGGTCACAATTTTTTAGATACCGATCCTCTAATCGAGCAATGTGCTGGCAAATCTATTCCCAAAATTTTTGCTAATGATGGCGAAGAAACATTTCGCGATCTTGAACAGCAGATACTCGCCCAAGTATCCTCATACACACGTTTAGTTGTTGCCACAGGTGGCGGTATTGTTATGCGATCGCTAAATTGGTCACACTTACATGATGGGATCGTAGTTTGGATTGATGTGCCTGTTGATGTTTTGCACGATCGCCTTAAAACTGGATCAGATAGTCGCCCTCTGCTCCAAACGGAAAACCTTTTACAAAGACTTAGTGATCTCTATAAACAAAGACGCGATCGCTATGCCCAAGCCGATATTTCGATCATGGTCAGTGAAGGCGAAACACCAGAATCAGTCAGCGATCGGCTATTCGATATGATTTTTAGCAGAATTAAGCCTGATCGTCTTCGACAAAATGTTTAAGTATTAATAGTTCACACCCTATATACTTTCTGGATTTGATTAACTTTACTATCTCAATCTGAGGGTGCTAGTATATCTTGTGCAGTTTGACTAAAAGCGGCTTTGCATGAGCTCATAAATCACTATTATAGATAGCTATGTTAAGTGGAACAAGAGCATTTGAATAAGCATCAAAACTCTTAAAAGTTAGGACTAACCGAAAATCTTAGTGCTGATATGACACCATTATCCCCTGCTCCTATTTCATCTATAGACGCTCCCGCCACGATTGATGTGATTGCAGAAAGCGAATTTCCCTATACCAAGCCCGATAACACATCTCCAGCTACATATAGTTTTCAAGATAGTCCCGACAACCGATCCAGTGCATTAGCGACCACTTCAGGGGGAAATTTTGCCTCCGTTCTTGCACCGTTAACTCCCGAAAAGTTTAGTCAAGTCGTCCATGACGTTGAGCAAAGATTACGGATCGTTAATCAAACTCTGGGGATGCTCAATACCGATTTTGATGTAATCCTTGATGAAATGCTGCAAGCAATTCGCGGCAAAATTGGCGAACTATTGTCAGCTGATCGCACCACAATTTTTTTGTTAGATGCCGATAAAAATCAACTGTGGACAAATGTGCCCAGTGAAGATGGCAAAAATATTGAAATTCGGATTCCTACCGAACCAACTAGCATTGCTGGCGAAGTCGCCACCTACGGCACAATCGTCAATATCCCCTTTGATTTTTTTGATGATCCGCGATCAACTCAAGCCAAAAAGCAGTATGAGCGTACAGGTTATCGCACCTACACGATGCTCGCAATGCCGCTTTTAAATGATAACGATCAACTTGTGGCGGTGGTGCAACTCATCAATAAATTACGCATTGTCGATCACTCTATACCTCTCGAAGATCGTGTAGACAACATTGGTTTTACTGAAGAGGATGAAGCTCTATTTGCTCAGTTTGCGCCTTCTATGCGTCTAATTTTAGAAAGTTCTCAAGCTTTTTATTATGCTGCTCAAAAACAACGCGCCGCCGATGCCTTGATGAAAGCGGCTCTGTCTCTTGGTCAGAGTTTAGATCTAGAGACAACGCTCAAGAAGGTGATGGAAGAAGCCAAGTTATTGATGAACGCTGATCGCAGTACGCTTTGGTTACTTGATCGCGATCGCAATGATCTCTGGACACAAATCGTAAATCATGATGGCACAACTAAAGAGTTGCGTGTACCAATGGGAGTGGGATATGCGGGGCGCGTAGCCCTTACAGGCGAAGTGCTAAATATTCCTTTTGATCTCTATGAACATCCTGACGCTGATAACTCCAAAAAATTCGATCAAGCTAATGGTTATCGCACCTGTAGTTTGCTTTGTATGCCTATTTTTAACTCCAATAAAGATTTGATTGGAGTAACCCAACTAGTTAATAAAATTCAACGCGGTGACTTTTCTGAATACGATCCTAATCTCTGGCCGTCAGCCCCAGATCGCTTTAAAGCTAGCTTTAATGGCAACGACGAAGAATTCATGAAAGTCTTCAATGTGCAAGCAGGTGTAGCGCTTGAAAATGCCAAATTGTTTGCCAAGGTCAAACAAGAACAGCAGATGCAAAAAGACATTTTGCGAAGCCTGTCCGATGGCGTAATTTCAACTGATAAGCACGGGAAGATTATTGCTGCCAATGAACGCGCCTATGACTTACTTGGTGTTGGTGATAACTTGCTAGAGGGCAAATCAGTCTATGAATTGATCAATATTGAGAAGGCAAACTTCACTAAGTGGTTTGATAACAGTATCAGCGGCAGCGATGAAAAAAGTCGTAAGCAGTATTATCCTGATCAAACTCTGCGCTCTACTGATGGTGAGCAGCACAGCATCAATATCTCGATCAATACGATGTCCGAAGGTCACGAAGGTGAAGGTGTGCGCGGATCACTAGTAGTAATGGAAGATATTAGCCAAGAAAAGCGCCTCAAGAGTACGATGTATCGCTACATGACTCAAGAGCTTGCCGAACAGCTTTTGGCAGGTGGTGACGCTAAGATGGGCGGCGATCGCAAAGAAGTTTCCGTTCTATTTTCTGATATTCGCAGCTATACCTCGATTACCGAGTCTCTCGCTGCCGAAGATGTAGTGATGATGCTGAACGAATATTTTGAAACAATGGTAGAGGCAGTCTTTAGTTACAAAGGGACGCTAGATAAATATATCGGTGATGCGATCATGGCAGTATTTGGCTCACCTCTGCCAATCCCTGATCATGCATGGATGGCTGTCCAAACTGCGATCGATATGCGCCATCGCCTATGTGAATTTAATATTAAACGGATCGAAAAGCTGAAACCGCAAAATCAAAAAGAACTTGATATGGCGACAATCCGCATCGGTATCGGTATTAATTCTGATACGGTGATCAGCGGCAATATTGGCTCAACAAAGCGGATGGAATTTACCGCGATCGGTGATGGGGTAAATCTCGGTTCACGACTTGAGGGTGCAAGTAAGCAATATGGAACAGATGCAATTATTAGTGAAACTACTTACAAATTTTGTGGCGATCGCATCTGGGTACGTGAGCTAGATCGCATTCAAGTCAAAGGCAAAAATAAACCCGTTAGCGTATATGAGTTAATCGGCTTAAAGTCTGATCCGCTTAATGAAATCCAAACTAAGATCATTGAGCATTATCATCTGGGTCGCGAACACTACCTTACTCGCAAGTTTAGTAAAGCCGTTGCTGAGTTTGCTGAAGTGCTAGAACTCGATAAAAATAACAAAGCAGCAAATATCCATATCACTCGTTGTCAACATTTCTTGCTCAATCCTCCTGAAGATGAATGGGACGGAGTATGGAGAATGACAGAGAAATAAGTCTAGAAGTATGAACACCGAGATCGATCTTGACGATTCCCACAAAATAGATAGCAAGTCGGAAAACCAGCTTAGTCATTCCAATGATTGGGAATGGAAATTTTGGCAAGTTGTACCGATCTATCCCTACGGGCAAAGGCGCACCCTTTGTAAAGAAGTAGTTAAAGGTTCGATCTGGACATTTGATCAGATTCAGGGGATTTTTTATGTAGTCGTGCCCATTAGGATGACGGTAGTAAAGCTAGAAGCAGGGGGACTGCTAGTATATGCACCCGTCGCTCCTACTCCCGAATGTATTCGCTTAATGCAAGAGATTGTCGCTGAACATGGAGAAGTTAAATACATTATTTTGCCAACGGTTTCAGGAATCGAGCATAAAGTTTTTGTGGGGCCATTTGCACGATATTTTCCCAAAGCTCAGGTTTATGTTTCACCGCACCAGTGGAGCTTCCCATTTAATTTGCCACTAAGTTGGTTGGGCTTGCCTAGGGGACGCACCTATATTTTGCCAGAAGATATCTCTCAGTCTCCCTTTGCTGATCAGTTTGACTATGCAATTCTCGGTTCGATTAATCTGGGCTTAGGGCAATTTGCAGAGGTAGCAATGTTTGATAAGCGATCGCAAACTTTACTAGTCACCGATACAATCGTGTCGATCTCTGAAAAGCCACCTGAAATCTTGCTACTCGACCCCTATCCATTGCTATTTCATGCCAGAGATAATGCATTTGAGCCAATCGTCGATACAGAAGCGAATCGGATCAAAGGCTGGCAAAGAACTTCACTCTTTTTATTCTATTTTCGTCCCCAAGTATTAGAAGCCGTTCCCTTTAGGCAAGCTTTACGCGATCTTGCCAAAGCACCAGCGCGATCGCGCAAAGCCCTCTATGGTATTTTCCCTTTCAAATGGAAAGAAAGCTGGCATCAATCCTTTGAAACCTTGCGCGGTAATGGGCGTATTTTTGTTGCCCCAATCTTACAAATCCTGATTCTCAATCGTGATCCTCAAGCCGCGATCGCATGGGCTAATAAGGTTGCTAGTTGGAATTTTGTGCGAATTATTCCTTGCCACTTTGACAATGCGATCGCCGCAACACCCAGTGAATTTCGCCAAGCCTTTAGCTTTTTAGAAAAGAATCCGCAACTTTCAGCTATTGCAAACCTTCCTGAAGAAGATTTTGAAGTTCTCAACCAAATCAATAATATTTTGCAAGACACTCGCATTCTTGTGGAAGCAAAGGACAAAATTTAAAATCAGTCTTAACATATTAGGATTATGGCAATGGTAAATATGAAATGCGATCGCGATACTCGTCAGCTACGGAAGCAAGAGCAACCAGCACTAATTCTTCGATGGTTTCACCAACGCTCATGATGAGATTGGGTAGTCCTAAAAAGGAAAGGATGTAGGAAAGTATTTAGATAGTTGTTCAAAAGCAAAGCAATGATAGAAACACGACCATCTTGTCCATCCTGCCAATCTATTTCAGTAGTTAAAAACGGTAGTACACGCCATGAGAAACAAAATTATAAATGTCGTGATTGTAATCGCCAATTTGTAGAGAATCCTCAGTGGCAGAAGGTTCCCGAACGTATATACGACAATTATGAGCTTCTAGAGCGACTATTACTAGAAAAGATTCCCTTAGCTGGAATAGCTAGAGTACTTAAGGTGTCAGAAAGATGGTTGCAAAGTTTCGTCAATGATAAATACGAAAATGTGGCAGTGGGTAAAGAAACAGCAAAGACTAACTATATTGAGAGATTCAACTGTACATTGCGACAACGAGTATCAAGACTGGTTAGGAAAACTTTATCCTTTTCTAAAAAGTTAGAAAATCACATTGGAGCCATTTGGAATTTCATCCATCATTACAATGCTTCTTTACCTCCGCTCTCATCCTTTCCTTTTTAGGACTACCAGAAAATCTTTGTGATGA
>JAYVVP010000402.1:0-7423 GCA_043786935.1 Pseudanabaena sp.
AGTCTCTGCAAGTCTCGGGTTGCATTTTCGTAAGAAACGTTGGTGCTCAGTAATAGGCAATTTGCTTCTAACTGCGGACTCATGCGACTGCGTTTTTTCAATCCTAGTTGTACAACTTGTTTGACTCTAATTTGCCATGTTCCCAGACTGGTTTGAATCTTCCTGCTCCTTCCTATTTCGCTGCTGCTTCTTAAAAAAAATTCCGATCTCAGGTGCTACTTCTTTGAGTAGATGTTCTCTAACTGCTAGTTCTATGCTGTTAAAACTTTGTAGCTCTTCTTTTGGAGTATTATTCAGTAGTATGGCTGCTGCTGCTTTTAGATGGTCTTTCAAAACCTTGCTTTCTTCGGGTGTCATCTCTTTTCTTTACCTTGCTTCTTTTTCATCTTCTCATATGCCGCCAATAAATAGTAATACTCATTGCGTTAGTGAGATGCTCCCGCTATTTGTGATGACCTGAGATGATGTAAAAATTTTATCTGCTAATGTTTTTAGCATTAATTTTTTAAATTGATACTCTATCCCAAGCTAATTAAGCATCATGTCAGATAGCATAATTCCAGTCAAAGCTAGCCTAAAGAATGAGACAGGCAAAGAGATTGCTAATGCTACTATTAATGTTCCTAATAGTCACACTTTCACCGATCTACCTGCTGGCAAATATACAGTCACCTACATCGCTTCTAAAGGGTATACATTCACCACACTTAATCCTTCACACTATACTTTAACTGGCGATAAGAATACTCTCAAAGTGACTGTTGGATTAAATGATATCAGTCCATCTCTTCCAATTGCAATAATTTCTCTAGCAGCATTAAGTATGGTTTTACTTGCAAATTTATCATTAGTTGAAAGCTTTTTTTCTCCAAAAGAACCTCCTAGTTTAAAGCAGGAACAAGTCGCTAATAAATCATCTCCAAAAGACAATCGTTTTGGAGATAAACTAACACCTGAAGTAGAATCAAGATTAAGGTGGTGTTTAAAAAAGAATCTTAAAAATCTCTTAAATATTCCAAGTCTCTCAAGTTTAATCGAATTGTTGAATAACGAAGAAGAAAACACGAAAACTGAATTTCAAGAGCAGGCTATACTTTTGTACAAAAGGGTTAAGGAACTACGCGCAACGATTGAAGACTGCGATCCTACATTAATTCAGGAAATTATTGCGGCTGAAGATAATCGAAATGGGAAAAGAGAGCCACAATCTACAGTTATAGTTATGGCAAAAATGGTTAATGTGCGTGCAGGTCAAAGTTTAGATTATGAAGTGATTGGACAAATTCAATATGGCACTATTGTGCAAGTTGATATCCTTACCTTTACCAAACTTTCTCGGCAACAGTTGTTAGCAATAGATAGAAATGAAGGTTGGTATCCTGTTATCATACCTGATGGAAGAAAAGGCTATACCTATAGTCTATATATTCGTAGATTATCGTAGTTATGAAGTTTATTATTTATAGACTAATCAATCATTGAAGTAGAATTGGTGTATTAATCAATTTAACTATATAATTTGTGTAATCGCTTTTGGAGCATAGTATCAAGGATTGTTTTAGTGAGATCATACTTTAGGCAACGTGTAAAAATAGCTTAAGCAACTTAGTTTATTAGGATTTATTTTTAACGAACTAAACAGGGATTTCCCTTAAATAATTCTTATAATTAAGATGAAGAGTCTAGTATGTGAATTCAGGAATAGGAAATACTATGGATAATCTCGTTGTTGAATTTCTCAGAGAAAGAACTCTATCTATAGACATGGAATTAAATGAGCCTCTTTACAATACTATCTATTATCTTGAAAAGTCAGACGAGATTGCAAATAGACTCTGTCATGAGAATCAACAAGATCTTATAGAATATGTTCCTTGGTCATCCATGCACGACATGTACAAAAGAAACTATGAATATTGTTGCGGTGCTTTAGGCTGCTTTCTTATTGCTCAATTTCCATCAAGTGAAGCGTTATGTAGGACTGCAATTGAAGGCGCTGTAAATTTATTCTATGTTAGTCTTGGTGACTCAATGGATAAACAAATAGCCTACTTTAAAAACTATTTAGAGACAGAGCGAAAACAGAACAAAAATTGGAGAAAAAGTGTAGAAGAATCTGATTATTCTGTCAGTGCCAAGAAACAGCATTTTGAAAAAACAAGTCAGAAAGATGAAGTCTTAGACTTTTGCGAAAATACACTAAGACAATCTTTGTCTTTAGCTGAAGTAGACTATGATTCTTCTAACTTAAAGTGGCCTAGTATATTTGACAGGTTTCGAGAAATTAATGATGAGGTTGGATATCGCACAATTTATGTGGCACTTTGTTCACAAGCTCACAATGATGCTGAAGACGTTTTGAATCGAATTATGTCGCGTGTGTTAGAGAATGTCGTAGGTTTAGACGAAGCTCAAACTGTGGAACAGTATCTTTTTTCTCTTTTTATGGTAATGAATGCGATTAAATACCACATTAATGCTTCCGCCATGTATATAGCCAAGTTTGAAATAAATGTAAGTGAATTGATTGAGTTATTGAAAGAAATTCTCCAAGCTATGTGGCTCTTAACAGAGATTATGCCAGAATCGATATCTGAAAAGATTAATTTCGGCTAAACCAATGTAGATTTAACTTTTGTATATGGGTGTTTATTTCCCCAAGGCGATTAACAAACAACGTTACTGAGAAATAAATATATCTACAGTACTTTTGATGACTGAACTCAATAATTTCCTGACGCTCAACTTTTAGTTAGTTTTACTAACAAATACTTTTCAGTGTCTATATTTCTGCACTTTTGGCTTTTGCGAGCGATCGCCACCAAACAAATCGCTATAACTAATCTTCAGGCAAAAAATCTTCATCTAGAGTTTGCTCAGGAGTAAAGGGAGACTTAATTGAGAAAGTAGCGATGCAATTTCTACCTTATGATTCAATGGCAACCCAGCCCTAGAATGAATCATGGAATGCTATCAACTCACCCGTGACAAAGATAGTTGCCTCACCAATAACCCCAACGACTGATCAGGCGATCCACGCTATATCCTCCACCTCATTAAGTGCGATCATCCACGTAAGTGTCGAAACCGTTAAAATCGTGAATAGCTTGCCACCATTGAATGAGAAATAGACATCCCATGCTTAAACCGATCACCCTTCAAGTCGAAGCCCCCATCGCCGAGGCATACCAAAATATAACCCCTGAAAATCGCCAAGCATTGCAAACGCTTGTCAGCATCTTTTTACAATGTGTTTCCCAACCAACCCCACTACAAAAAGTAGTTCAAGAAATTCGTTTAGAGGCACAGCAAAAGGGACTTACTCCCGAAATCTTAGAGGAAATCCTCAAGGATGACTAAACTAAGATTAGTAATCGATACCAACATCTTGATCAGTGGCTTGATGTCTGTAAATTCATTGCCCCAGCAGGTCTTTGACTATGCCACATCTCAAGCAATACTCTTGATGTGAAGTTCAATCAGAAATAGAAAACGTCATCAGCCGCCCCAAACTCCAAAAATACATCACCTTAGAAAGACGTACTAAATTTTTAAGTGAGTTAAGCCAGCAGGTCGAAAGAGTCACAATCAATCAGCAAATTCGAGCCTGTCGTGATCTCAAAGATGACAAGTTCTTAGATCTAGCTGTCTGTGGTGAAGCCAATTACATCATTACAGGCGATACCGACCTTTTAGATTTGCACCCATTCCAAAATATTTCTATTATCAAAGCCGCTAATTTCTTAACAGCAGTTAAAATCGTCAATAGCTTACCACCATTGAATGAGAGATAGAAAAACTTGCTATGATTCATAACTTTTGTCGTAATGCTTCAAAACTGTCACTGAGATCTGCGATCGCAATAGCTTCTTGATCACCTGATTCTAACCATTTGATTTGCACTTGTCCTGCTTCGATTTCACTATCACCGATCACGACTGCCGCTTTAGCATTGGCATTACTAGCGCGTTTAAATTGTTTATCAAACTTCGCACCACTGAGATCGAGTTCCACACTAAATCCTGCTTTGCGAAGAATTTGAGCAATGGATAGAGACTTGGTTTCCGCTTTTTCACCGCGTGAGACGATGTAGAAGTCAATTTGCGATCGCTTTTGTTCGGCAACTTGTTGCATCAAGATCACTAGCCTCTCTAAACCGATCGCCCAACCGACCGCAGGTACATCTGCACCGCCTAGTTCCGAAATCAGGCGATCGTAGCGTCCACCACCACAGACTGCCGATTGTGCGCCGAGTTGATTGGATTGAATCTCGAAGGCGGTGCGGGTGTAATAGTCTAGACCGCGCACAAGGCGAGAATTAATCCGAAAGGCGATATTAAGATCGGTTAATAGATTTTGAACTTTCTCGAAATGTTGTTGTGATTCAGAACTTAAATAATTGAGAATGCTCGGCGCATCTTGAGAAATTTCTTGAGTGCGTTTGTCTTTGCTATCGAGAATCCGTAGAGGATTGCGGGTGAGGCGATCGCGTGAATCTGGATCAATTTCTTCGATAAAGGGTTTGAAATATTCTACTAGGGCTTGACGATAACTCACTCGATCTTCAGCACTGCCCACCGAGTTGAGATCGACTACTAAATCTTTTAACCCCACCGCTTGCAAAAAATCACTGGCGATCTCGATCGCTTCAGCATCCGCACGAGGATCATCGGAGCCTAGCACCTCTAAACCTAACTGATGAAATTGGCGCTGACGACCTGCTTGAGGACGCTCGTAACGAAACATTGCGCCCATGTACCAGAGGCGCTGTACGCCACCCTGAGCAAATAGCTTGTTTTCGATATATGAGCGAGCCACTCCTGCTGTACCTTCAGGTCGTAAAGTCAGAGAGCGATCGCCGCGATCGGTGAATGTGTACATTTCTTTACCGACAATATCGGTGGCTTCACCGATGCCCCGTGCAAATAACTCAGTTGCTTCAAAAATTGGCGTGCGAATTTCTGTATAAGCAGCTTGGGCGAGAATTTGTCGTGCTGCTGTCTCTAACTGCTGCCAGTAATAAATTTCGGGAGCGAGAATATCGCGTGTACCGCGAGTAACCTGAAGTGAAGACATGGATCCAAAATTAAGTCTGGGGTGCTACTCCAGAGTACAGTAGAGTCGTTGCTAGGTATTGCCTCTACTGTATTCTTAAGGAATTAAAAACGAGATTGTGATCGCTCTGCACATTCAGGAGGTAACAAATCTGGGTAAAATCTGCATAGTGCCAGTTAATTTAAATAGTCCCTATGCCAGAAGATAACGCCAACCAAACACAAACTAACCAGTTGCCAGATAATCAATCGATGAATGAAGCACTATTTAATGAGGTGCTAAAAAGTATCGAAATCGATCCTGCTCTGCTTGCTGAACTTGGTGAAATCACAAATGATCCTGAACAGGCGATCGATATCGCCATCCGTCAATGGTTGCACCGTCGGGCGATCAAAGAAGCTGATCGCTCACGTCCTTTGACCATGAACCCTGTTGTGCCACCACGCGGCGAGTGGAATGATTAGGATAAATTAGAAAAATTCTTAATACGGTGATCCCAAAAAATTATGTATGAATTTTGGTTGAAAGAAAAGCTGCTGTTGATTGTTGGATTATTTCAGTTTGGACTGGTTTTTATTATGTTTACAATCATCAATTTGAGCAAACTAATTTGGCGCAGGCTAATTTCGGGTAAGCAAGATATAAGTGAGGAAAGTAACCTAAATGAAATTAAATCGGCTGCGATCGCTCCTAGTTCGTTTGAGGAAGTAAAAGATGCCATGAATAATCTCGTTAATCATCAAACAAGTCCTGAATCCACTTTGTCTGATTGCAGTGATGAACTTTTAACAACTCAACCAAAACTAACCGCAGCTGCTGATCCTAAACTTGCTGAAGGCGATCTCACTTATAAAGTAGACATTGCGCCAGAGTTGCTCACGGAGTTAAGGGAAATTTCCCAAGATCCTGCGGCAACAATTGATGAAGCGATTCGATGGTGGCTACGTCGGCGCACTTTCGATATTTTAGATTCTTCATCCGATCGCCCATATCGTGTCGGCATGAGGTCGGGTAGCTCGAAGCGATCGCAACAAGACTTGTGGAATGACTAGCGGTGACATTTGATAATTCACCATCTGTAAATTCGCCATTTGATATAGTCGTTGGTCAAAGTCAAGCGATTACTCTTTTAAAAGCTGCGATCAAACGTGATCGGATTGCGCCTGCATATTTGTTTGCTGGTGCAAGTGGAGTGGGGCGTAGCAAAACTGCTTCGGCTTTTGCAGAGATTTTGTTGGGAGATCGCAAATCGGCTAATCGATTGAGCGATCGTAATCATCCCGATTTGTTATGGGTTGAGCCGACCTATTTAGATAAAGGCAAAATGCTAACTGCCAAAGAAGCTGATGCTTCAGGACTAAAGCGCCGCGCCTTGCCGCAGATCAGGATTGAGCAAGTACGCGATATTAGCGAGTTTGTCAGTCGATCTCCGCTTGAATGCAAGCGCTCAGTTGTGATCCTTGAAGAAGCGCAATCAATGGCTGAGTCGGCAGCTAATAGCTTGCTTAAAACCCTTGAAGAACCTCTTTACGCGACGATTATTTTGATTGTTCCTGATGCTGGATCGATTTTGCCGACTTTAGTTTCCCGCTGTCAACGCATCCCTTTCACTAGGCTAAATTCAGCCCAAATGCAAGAGGTTCTCACTCGTACAGGACATACCGATATTCCTCCTGAAGTAATCGCCCTTGCTCAAGGTTCGGCTGGTAATGCGATCGAGTCTTTTGATCGCTTCAAAAGTATTCCTGTCGAGCTATTAAACTCGGTGCGCCAAATTCCTCAAGATGCCAGAAGTGCCATGGCGATCGCTAAACAAATTACTAAGGAACTAGAGGTAGATTTGCAATTATGGCTAATTGATTACTTACAAAATTATTTTTGGGAACAGCAAAGGTCAAAATTTGTTTTGCAACATCTCGATAAAGCACGGGAGTTGATTGCCCGCTATGTGCAACCAAGACTAGTTTGGGAAGTAACTCTTTTGCAAATAGCAGGAAAGATTTAAAGAGAAGAGAACACTAGTTCTATGGATACAGTATTATTCGATCTTGATGGAATCTTAATTGCTAATTCTCCTATGGAGATTGCCAAATATTTATAGCGCTATATTTCTATATTTATAGATGACGATATGCGATGATTTATAGCATTATCGAACTCACTCTAAGGTTGCCCTATGCCCAAAGCGATCGCTCAAGCAGATACTTTTCTGAAGAAAAAATTGCTTGGCTCAACGGATTTAGCCGACTCCGAAAAGATTTTTATCAAAAAAGGATTTACCTTTTATGTCACTGAATATAGTCCTGACCGCAATCAGCATCTTCTTCTGACGCTTGCATCGTCATTCACTGCTCTGGATGGCAAATCC
>JAYVVP010000403.1:0-19251 GCA_043786935.1 Pseudanabaena sp.
ATTATTTATTTATGCTCACTTTAAAAATAGTGGTTTATATCACTGTCCTATTTTTCATCAGCTTGTTTGTATTTGGTTTCCTCAATAGCGATCCATCACGTAACCCTGGTAATAGGGATCTCGAATAGTGACCACCACCTCCAAAACTAGCTCTGCGGCTTCTCAATCAACTGCTCGCGCCAAGAGTAACGATTGGCGATTGTTATTGAGTTTGTTTCCCTACGCAAAGAAAAATTCTAAAAAACTTCTGATATCGCTGCTTTTATTGGGTCCTTTATCGATCGCTAGTGCTGTACAGCCTATTCTTGTGCAGCAAGCAATTGATGGGCCGATTAAGAGCGGCGATTTATTTGGGTTGCGCTGGATTTGTTTGATAATATTGCTCACAATTGCAGTACGTCTTACATTTCAGGCTTGGCAGGGCTACTTGGTGCAAGAGGTCGGGCAAAAGATTACAGCCGATATCCGTCAAGATTTATTTCGTCATGTCACATCTTTGTCGACAAGCTTCTTTGATCGCACTCCTGTTGGCAGACTAATTACGCGCCTTACTAGTGATGTCGAGGCTTTAGGGGATGTGTTTGCGACTGGTGCGGTTGGAGTATTTAGCGATTTTGCGGCGATCGGGACAATCGCTGTATTTATGTTTTGGCTGCGATGGGATTTAGCGCTGATGCTAGTGGCAATGTTGCTGCCGATTACAGCCTTAATTGTCTATTTTCAGTATGAATTTCGTAAAGCCAATTTCAAAGCTCGCGATCGCTTATCTGAACTCAACTCAATTCTCCAAGAAAATATTATTGGCGCAAATATTGTCCAGTTATTTCGTCGTGAAAAGTTTAACTCTGCCCAACATCTCAAAGTTAATCAGCAATATGTAGACGAAGTTAATCGCACTGTATTCCACGACTCCGCCGTATCAGCAACACTCGAATGGATCGCACTGGTAGCGATCGCAGGCGTGCTTTGGTTAGGTGGTGGGCAAATTGTCCAAAAAAGTCTAACTTTTGGCGAGCTTTCTGCTTTTGTTCTCTTTTCACAACGTCTTTTTGATCCAATTCGACAGTTAGCAGAGAAATTCACCACGATTCAAGCAGGATTTACTGCCGTTGAGAGAATTAATGCGATCTTGCAAGAACCGATTGAAATTCGCGATCCTGAACATCCTAAATCTCTGCCACTTGAAGGGACGGGCGAGATTTGTTTCGACCATGTGTGGTTTGGCTATAAGCCAGATGAATATGTCCTTAAAGATGTCACATTTACTCTAAGCGCTGGTGAAAAAATTGCCCTTGTTGGGCCAACTGGTGCGGGAAAAAGTTCAATAATTCGCTTGTTATCGCGTCTATATGAACCGATCAAAGGCAGAATCTTGATCGATGGTATTGATATTCGTGAGATTACTCAAGCTGAACTAAGGCGGTATGTCGGCGTGATTTTGCAAGATGCATTTTTGTTTTCTGGAGATATTAAAGAAAACATTACGCTTGGTGAGGATTATGCGATCAAGCAAGTGATCGAAGCTGCTGAATTAATGAATGTTGATCGCTTCATCCAAGATCTACCCCAAGCCTATGACACTCAAGTTCGTGAGCGCGGCACAAATCTATCTGGTGGACAAAAGCAGTTACTTGCCTTCGCCCGAGCCGCCATTCGTGATCCAAGAATTTTAATTTTGGATGAAGCAACAGCCAGTCTTGATGTAAGTACTGAGTTCTTAATTCAACAAGCTTTAGATCGCTTACTGGTTAATCGCACCACGATTATCATTGCCCACCGCCTCTCTACGATTCGCAATGTTGATCGCATTCTCGTACTCAAGCAAGGCGAAGTGGTTGAATCTGGCTCTCATGATCAACTAATTGCTAAACAAGGTTTGTACGCTAGCCTTTACGAACTGGAAATGATGGCAATGCATTAAGCTTTGATTTTGCTCGGTCAAATGAATCCCAATCAATATTGAGTAGGATTCATCTAGATAGCTGAGCGAAGTCGAAGCTAATTGTTTTTCATGACCCGTTCGATTTCGCGTTTGTCATCTCGCTTTTTCATGTCTTCGCGCTTATCATGCAGTTTCTTATTACGGACAACAGCGATATCGACCTTAATCCAACCATCCTTTTGATAAATCTTGAGTGGTACTAGAGTCAAACCCTTTTGTTGAACTTCAGCTATCAACTTCCGAATTTCATCTTTGTGCAGTAGTAATCGGCGGGTACGCGTTGGCTCATGATTAAAATAAACACTGGTTGTGCGATGTGGAGGAATATACATATTTAGCAACATGATCTGTCCCTTCCGCACAATGCCATAGGCATCTCGCAGATTTGCCTGTCCGCTTTTGACTGCTTTTACTTCAGTACCAAGTAACTCAATTCCAGCTTCATGGGTTTCGAGAATTTCATAATTAAATCTTGCCTGCCTATTTTCAGCAAGTACGCGGTAATAATTTGCCATTAATTACTAATCTAATATCCTGCGGTAATTTCTAATAACTTCCATGCTGGGTTTTCACTGAATGCTTTAGAAACGCGATCCGACAGTTCTTGACAATGGTTGTTAACGCGAAGAGGCAGTTCAGAATTTTTGGTGACGCTAGTCAATTTTGCTTGATTGCCTTCAATCTCAGAGCGATGGATTAAAACTTCTACTGTTACCATTTTGGCAAATGCAGCATTAGTCTCTATCTCTTGAGCAATCACATAGTCATCGGTTTCGTAGGTAATTACCAAGCTGCAAGCTTCCAACGTTTTTATAATCGTTGAATGCAGGTCTTCGGGAGGGATTTCAACTAAGAAATGTTGAGTGTATCTAGCCATAAATCTTCAAAACAACTGGTTCGGCTAGCAGTTTACTAGTCCTTTTCTACAAACCGTCTCTAAAGCTATATATCTATTCTAGGCTATGTCTTTTTTTGACGTTAGCACTTTAATTTAGTTATAAGCATTACAGCCTAACCATCATAAACCAAGGTTTGACACTCTCAGCGCTAAAGCGACTGAGATTCTAGAGTAATTAAACTTTAATTTTCTGAGGCGTAGCCAAAGTGACTCTACTGGCTTCACAAGAAGATCTTGTATTGCCGCTACTTTTTTTAATTTTGAGTCCTTCAAAAAAGATAAATACTCCACAATCTGCGATTGTTTGCTCTTTAAGTATTCCGAATCAAGTTAAATATCTCCGTGGCAGAGACTTCTCCTTACTAAATATGCTTTTTAGCGCCGAATGTGATTTTACTCAGTTACTATTTTATCTCAAATCGCAAGATTTTTTACCAACGGTTTCAACCGCCAGTCACCTCTACTCAGCGCTTTAGTCCAGAGTAGAGGCTTCTCGTATTGTTTTTGCCAAATACTTAAACAATAAAAGGCGAAGAGCTACCTAACTTTTTTAATTAAAGTCCTATTAATTTATTGCCACATTATGGGAATAGTATCTAGGCGTAGGATATCAACTTGGATTCATGTCGATAATTGCCACTTATGTTGTGCTTTGAGCCTAAAATTTCTATTTAGATAATGGTGCATTGTTATGTTGTACGCATCAAGAGTTGTAAGCGTTGCAAAATCTAGCGATCGTGATAGTTCGCTAGGAATGATTGAAAATGCAACTATGCCCTTGCAAAATGTGGGCGGTGTGAGTTTACTTTTTATCTTGTTGTGGGGGGCGATCGGGGCAACTGCATATAATTACTTGCAATTACGGAAAAATCGACATCATCTCAGGATAGAACGGATAAAAAATCAAGAACTTTCCAAGAAGCTAAAATTAGCTTTAGCTACCATTGATGAAAATGAGCGTAATCCCGATTTGATTCATTCTCGTGAGTTTAATCTAGATTATCTAAGCATGAGAATGGAGGAGCCTCAATTCTGTGAAGTTATCTTGGCGCAGATGAAGGTCAATCTTCGGCAAAAGGTTACGCCTGCTTTGATGCCAAGCGATGACGATAGTGGTAATGTCCGCAAAGTTGATGTAGTTTTTGATGTTGCCTATAAGCCTGAACATCATGACAATACGCAAATTCGTGTCCTTTTTCGCATTCATGTCAAACTAGCAAAAATTCCTAACCATGGTTCGCAAAGTATTCTCAAAGATTTGGCGATCGGGCTAGAAAATTTTGTGATTGCCTCGGATGAAAATCGTAATTGGCAACCCACGATTCAAGGACGCTTGGCAGTGATTAGTTGGGATCAAATGGCTAAACCAACACCGTTATTAGTAATTGAACAAACTAATGAAGGCGCAAATGTGTTGATGCGGAATAAACGTCTTGCTGTACACTCCAAAAGATAAAAAAGAGTCACAAATTTCCCCTTTTGCTTTTATGAAGCGATCGCGTAACTACCAAGAATTTTGAGGTTTTCGGTAACTCCTTGCAATTCTGACAATGCTTCACTGAGTTGAGGATCTTCGATGGGGGCTTCGATATCGATAAAGAAAATATATTCGCCGAGCGATCGCTTGGTAGGACGTGACTCAATACGGCTCAAATTAATTTGGCGATCAGCGAATACCAATAAAGGCTTGACTAAAGCTCCTGGCATATTGCGTTTAAGGCTGAAAGCAAGTGATGAATGTGTGCCTTTGGTTGTCGGTGCGGTGCGACCTAAGACTAAGAAACGAGTGCAATTATCAGGTTGATCGTTGATCGGATATTTTAGGATTGGTAATTTGTAAAGTTCGGCGGCGCGTTGTGAAGCGATCGCGGCTACTGTGAAATCTTCAGCAACAATATGTAAGCCATCAGTAGTGGAGTCGGTGGCGATTTGTTGGACAGTTGGTAAATGGCGATCAAGCCATTGCTGGCATTGTGCTAAGCCTTGAGGATGGGAATAGACAACTTTGATGTCTTCAAGAGTTTCCGCGCGAGTAATCAAGGCATGGGCGATCGGCAAGATGAGCGCCTGTTGAATTTGCAAAGCCTCAGATTGCCATAGGCTATCGAGGGTCATGGTTACGCCGCCTTGGATCGAGTTCTCCACAGGTACAATTGCAACATCGACATTGCCCTGCTCGGCAGCATTGATTGCTTGCAGAATGGTGGGATAGGGACACATCTGGGCAGAATCATGCTCAAGCTTGCAAAGCTGTAAATATCGCAAGACTGCCATTTCTGAATACGTAGCGGCTGGACCAAGATAAGCGATCGTTGTCATTAATAAACCCAAAAATATAGAGGACGCACATTGTACACGTCCTCTATATTTTTATAGCTAATTAGTTGTTTTTGCTAACTAAAATTTGACTGAGGCAGGCTTTTTCTCAGGTAGTTGAGTATATTCAGCAACGATTTTACGAAACTCTTCGCCGTCTAAGGTTTCGACATCTAAGAGAATATCGACTAAGCGATCGCAAAGGTCGCGGTTTTCTTCTACCAGTTTCTTAGCAGTGTCATAGCAGCTTTGAGCAATCTGCCGAATCTGACGATCAATGCGATCGCCTAATTTGACAGAATAATCAGTCTGAGGCATGAAATTGCGTCCCAAAAAGACTTCGCCACTTTCAGATTCTAAAGCGCCCAATCCCAAATCCGACATCCCAAACTGAGTCACCATCAAGCGGGTTAACTTGGCAACTTGTTGAAAATCACCTGAAGCGCCTGTTGTGATTTCAGCATTACCAAAGACTACTTCTTCAGCAGCACGACCACCGAGTGTCATTGTGATTGTGTCGAGAATCTGCGATCGCGACTCTAGCCCATATTCTTCATCTGGCACACCTTTAGAAAAGCCGCCAATACCGCCAGAACGAGGGACAATCGTAACTTTGTCAAGTAAAGTTGCATTTTTGAGCAACGTCATCACCAGAGCATGACCAACTTCATGATAAGCAACCAGACGCTTTTTCGAGCTATCAAGCATTGGTTTCATGGTCATCCCAATCGTGATGCGATCAATCGCATCAGCAATATCCAGTTCGCTGATTGCATCTTTATAGCGTCGCGCTGCTAAGATGGCTGCTTCATTTAGCAAGTTAGCCAAATCAGCACCTGCAAATCCAGGCGTTAAACGAGCAATTGACTCGATTGAGACATCTTCCTCAAGCTTTTTATTTCGCGCATGGACTTTAAGGATTTCTTGACGACCTTTGTAGTCAGGGTAGTCCACAGTAATCTGGCGATCAAACCGACCAGGACGCAACAAAGCACTATCAAGTACATCTGGGCGATTAGTTGCCGCTACTACGATTACGCCCGTATTGCCCTGAAAACCATCCATTTCCGTTAGCATTTGGTTAAGAGTTTGCTCACGCTCATCATTACCACCGCCAATGCCCGATCCCCGTTGTCGTCCAACTGCATCAATTTCATCTATAAAAATAATACAGGGAGCGTTTTCCTTGGCTTTTTGAAATAAATCACGGACACGAGAAGCACCTACCCCAACAAACATTTCTACAAACTCAGATCCTGATAGAGAGAAGAAAGGAACTCCTGCTTCACCAGCGATCGCCTTTGCTAATAAAGTCTTACCAGTCCCAGGAGGACCAATTAACAAGACACCTTTGGGAATTTTTGCGCCCACAGCCGTAAAGCGATCAGGTTGTTTAAGGAAAGTGACAACTTCTTGTAATTCTTCCTTTGCTGTATCGATTCCAGCCACATCTTCAAACATGATTCCTGTCTTTGCTTCAGGTGAAAATCTTGCTTTAGTTTTGCCAAAACTAAGAGTTTGCCCAGGACCACCAGGGGAATTGCTGATGCGACGTAGCACCATTAACAGTATAAAAACTAACAGCAATGGTACAAAAAATGTACTGGCAAGTTGCCAAAGTAATGTTGGTTGCTGAGGCGCTCTTACCGCAATATCGACGTTGTTTTCGCGCAGAGCCTTCATCAATTCGGTATTGCCATCACGGGCTACTAAGTCAACTCTGACTTTTTTTCCGTCTTTTAAAACAGCTTCTGCCGCTAAACCGTTACTTTCAATATCGATTTTTTGAACTTTATTCTCTTTTACACTTGAAAGTAGCTCGGTGTAGCCAATAGTTGTTGTACTTTCACCATCAGCACGCATAGATGTTGGCACTGTCAGCGCCACACCCTGCAATATTGCTAAACTTACGACTGTCGCTTTGATGCGCCGCCCAAAGTTTGCCCAAAAGGTTGTTTTTACAGAAGACATCATGCCCTGTTGCTCCTTATAACCCCGTCGATGCGGTAATTGGTTGACTTTACTATTTATCTAGTCTAATGCATTAGCTAAAAAGATGCTCGAAAAGGGATCAAGATGCCATTAGTTCTTATATCTTGTAAATATCATGTCTTGTAAACATAATTATCTCTACCCGACAAAAAAATTATCAACATTACCATTAGGAAAGAATAATGAATTTGATTGTTGCCAATATTAAATGGATCATGCTTGTATCTGGGTTACTAACTTGTACCTTGTTTTATGCAGCGATCGCACCTCAAGCAGCACTGCGGTCGATGTTTGGAGAGTCACTGGATGGGCAGCTTGCAGAAATTATTGTGCGTAACTGGGGGGCTTTGCTTACGTTGGTGGGAGCATTGCAGGTATATGGCGCATTTAACTCAATCAGTCGTTTACTGATTGTGATTGTTTCGAGCATCAGTAAGCTGGTCTTCGTTACCCTAGTACTGGTATACGGCAGGTCGTTTCTTGGTTATCAAGCAGGAACCGCTATTACGATTGATTTGATCATAGTCATCCTGTTTGTCTGCTATCTGATCAGCGATCGCAAAGGAATCACAAATCAAACCTAAAACAAAAGGTGGTGCAAAGTGCTGCCTTTCTTGTTTAGGTTGAATACACTTGGCGATCGCTATGTTAAGAAGCGTAGCAATTGTAGAGAAAGATAGATTTACTTCATATTCTCTATAAGCGCTGTGAGACAATTACAATAAAATACACGCAAGCAACGCTACGCATATTCATATTCATGAACGCCACAACAAATATTCAGTCATTTTCTGCCGACGATTTCGCTAATGCCCTCGCCGAACATAATTACGAGTTTGCAGTTGGGCAAACGGTGAAGGGCAAGGTAGTGTCAGTTGAAAGTAGTGGCATTTATGTCGATATTGGCGCTAAATCCCTAGGTTTTCTTCCAATTGAGGAAGCAACTCTTAGTAGTTCTTCGAGCTCTAATGAAGCTTTTACCATTGGCAATGAGCACGAATTTCTGATTATTAGTAGTCAAAATGCTGATGGTGAAGTAAAGCTATCGGTGCGCCGATTGTTATTTAAACAAGCTTGGGAAACTCTACGCACTTACCAAGCTGAGTCTACAGTTTTTCAAACTAAGGTAATCGGCACTAATACTGGTGGTGTAATTGTTGATTCAGTAGGATTGCGTGGCTTTGTGCCGCGATCGCATCTTGCTGATACCTCTGATCTCGCTAAATTGATTGGCAAAACTTTACCTGTAATGGTTTTAGAAGCCGATGAAACTCGCAAAAAGTTGGTGTTATCTAACCGCCAAGCCGCTAAACTCGCAGCGATGACTCAACTCGCTAAAGGACAATTGATTACTGGCAAAGTTACCAACATTCGTCCATTTGGAGCTTTCGTAGAGTTTTCTGGAGTTTCTGGCTTGTTACATGTTAAAGAAATGAGTCAAAAGTCAGTGGGAGATCCAACCCGTCTATTTCAACTTAATGACATGATTAAGGCTGTGGTAGTTGATATAGACGAGTCGCGCAATCGTATTGCTTTGTCTACCAAGATTCTTGAACTTCACGCGGGTGAAATGCTCGATAATTCAGCGCAGGTATTTGCTGAAGCAGAAGAACGTCTAGAGAAAAACATCAGCAAGCTCTGGGAAGCTTAATTAGTAAAAATTTCACAAGAAGGAGAGGCGCAAAATATCTCTCTTTCTTTTTGGATTTTTTAATAAAAGTAATCAATTTGAGACTTAAAATATTAGTAGTTAATAATCTTTAAAAATCAGCAATCAAATTCAAATTTATGGAAACTAATTTTCTTGGTCTTCTAGCTACTGTCCTAGCCGTATTTATACCTACCGTTTTCTTGCTAACGCTGTACATTCAAACAGCTAGCCGTGAAGAAGGTCAAAGTATCAATAAATAAAATCTGTAAATTTTATTTCTAATTAAAAAAGAGAGCGTAAACGCTCTCTTTTTTGATTTAAGGTTTTTTAAGGCGCTAAAGCGCTGCCTCTGAGAAGACTACCAATTGTTTTAGCAGTAATTTTCAACTGCGTGAAAGGATTGGCCGGCACGACTGTTTTGTAAAGATAGCTGTCAAAAGTGAGCTTCTGCACATCCTTGTCAGCGCACATTTCGACAAATGCTTCACGAGTAGCATTAGTGGCGTAAAACACATTCTGGAGAATGTCTAATACTCTGTAAGTCAAGCCATATTGTTTGTCCCAACGCTTGATGTAAACCTTGAGATCAGCTTCAGTAGGAATGCGCTTGCCAGCTTCAGCAAATTCCACGATCGCTTCAGCACACATCCGACCAGACTTGGCTGCAAAGTAAATACCTTCACCGCTTGATTTGGTTACATAGCCAGCCGCATCACCAACTAGGGCAACTCGACCGACAACGCGGCGGGGTCTTGGATGTTCAGGAATTGGATGAGCTTCGACTTTAATTACTTCACCACCTTCGATCCGAGGTAATGCACGGGCGCGGATACCTGCTTGCAACTTCTTGATCAAGCGTTGGTTTTTGTGCATTGTGCCAGTACCAACAGCAACATGATCGTATTTGGGGAATACCCAAGCGTAGAAATCTGGCGAAACATCGTCACCGACATACATTTCTGCTAAATCTTTGTAGTACTCCATTTTCTCTGGAGAAATACGAATTCGCTCTTGGAAGGCGATCGCATAGTTATAGTCACCCGCATCGATCGCTTTAGCAACTACTGAGTTAGCGCCATCAGCACCAATAATCAGATCGACTTCAAGACTACGCATGACACCTTCATTGCCGCCATTAGCAAAATCTGAATAGCTCAGAACGTAGGGCTTTTTGCCATTTTCAGTAATTTTAATATCAAGAATCCGACCATTGATCAGCTTTGCACCGAGGCTAGCCGCGCGATCGCGTAAAAAAGCATCTAAAACTTCGCGACGACACATACCGATATATTCATCAGGATTGTCGAGCTTAATGTCTACTTCCACATTGCTGGGAGAGATCATTTTCATGTTACGGACGCGGCGATCAATGATTTCGTCAGGCAACTCAAATTCTTTAACCATACATAGAGGAATTGCTCCACCACAGGGCTTGGCGTTGTCTAGCTTCCGCTCAAATATGTAGGTTTTAATCCCTGCCTTAGCTAACGTCTCAGCCGCACATGAACCAGCAGGTCCGCCTCCTACAATAGCAACTCGTAATGTCAAAATGCGCTCCTAAAGCTATATCTAATCAGGTCTTAACTATCTCTGGATGTTAACATTGCCTCTATAGTGATCGGGGTAAAATTGACGAATATTAACATTTGTATTGTTTTGTATACTGTGTCTCAAAAAAGAGGAGTGCAAAAAGCTCCACTCTTTTTAAGCTTTATAAAACAATTGCTGCTCAAAATTAGGACAGAATGAATGTTGTGTTAACTTTTATCTAGAATCCTCGCACACACATTTAAATATGAAATATCTAACAGATGCGATCGCCAACGTTACCTCCCGATTGGTTGTCCGATCTGCCACATTAATGATTTTGCTTAGTGCGATCGGCTCGATCGTGGGAGGGGCGAACGTTAATCCTAGTGAAGCAGCGGAAACTGTCAATTTTAGATTTAATGTTTTTGAGGTTTCTGTATCTGTTGATGATTTAGAAGTTTTTGCTAAAACTGGAGAACTTCGTGGTGCGCTGGATATGGCATCTCGTTATCTTTCTCCGTCAGACATGGTAACTTTTCGACGTGTTTTATTAGAGAGAGCAAATGTTCCAATAGTTCTATTGTCTAGATTCCTTTATACATCTCAGGGTGAAAGATCACTAGATATTTTAGGAGATCTTATCAGAATTGCCCCTGACCTATCAGGCAATCGGGCGATCCGTGCTGCCGCAGTTTTGGCTACTGCCGACAAGCAAAATGGTTTGACTTTATTAAATTTTTTACGCAAATTCCCTACTTCAGATATCTATTTTGATATTCAAGAAGGGCTGCAAACAGTTAGTGAATTGAGTGGCTTACTCCAAAATACTCAAAAAGTTGTGCAATTGATAAATGACGAAGCAACTAAACAGGCTGCATCTAAAAACCCAACTCCATCCATACTATCACCATCATCTTTACCCGTGCCTCTACAGTTGGCTGACTTACGTAAAGCAAGTAGCCTGAGATGGGATCGATATAGCCTTACAGCGCCCGCACTAAGTAGTAAATATGAAATTCCATTTTATTTGTTTGTTCCCAAACTTACCAAAGCCAATCTCCAATCTTCCATTCCTGCGATCATTATTTATCCAGGGCTAATTTCTAATCGTGAGCCACTGCTCTATCTTGCTGAGCATCTTGCATCTTATGGATTTGCAGTTGTCTTAACGGTTTCGCCAAATAGTAGTGCGGAACAATTAGATAAATTAATTATTGGTGCGGCAAGTGAAATTGCGCCGCCAGAGAGCTTTATCGAGCGCCCACATGATATAACTGCGGTTCTAAATTATCTGGAGAAGTCACCTCAGACAAATAATATTAATTGGAAGAATGTGGGCATGATTGGTCACTCTTTTGGTGGTTATGCGGCTCTAGCATTGGTAAGCGACGCACAGATTCAGTTCGCTGATTTAAGTGAAGTCTGTCAAGGTAAATATAAATGGAACGCTTCACTGTTATTGCAATGTGTGGCGCTAAAATTGCCTAGGCTAACTAATAAGTTAGGAGACTCGCGCATCACCGCCGCGATCGCCGTTAATCCTGTGACTAGCTCTGTTTTAGGTAAGCCTTCTCTAAGTAAAATTACTGTACCGATCGCGATTGTTGGCAGTTCAGATGATACATTTGCGCCGCTTGTGCCTGAACAAATCGTGCCTTTTACGTGGTTAACTACTGCAAATCGCTATTTAGTTTTATTAAATAGAGCAGGACATACAGCGGTTACAGCAATCACGGCAAGCGATCGCCTTAGCCCTGAAATAAGCAATGTTCTCGCAGGTTCAAATCCGATCGCTTCGCAAGACTATCTGAAGTTATTGAGTGTTGCCTTTTTCAAAACTCATTTGCTAAAAGAAGCTCGCTATGCCGACTATCTTACCTCTGAATATTTTGCGAGTATATCTACTCCAGCCGCCCAAGTAAGTTTGTTGCGATCGCTCAGTATTGAACAAATTGATGGCGCGATCGCTAATAAATAAATAGCGGGTAGTGTTTCACATTTGTTGGAAGGGATAATGGAAATGGAAACAAAATTTGTATTTATTAATAAATAGCCCACTGGTAATATCGTGCATTAGAGTGGATTTAGAGAAGTAAATCATCCCACAAGTTTGAGACCAACAATTCTCATTACAAAATTTCACTACAAAAACAATTTCAGGCTTTCAGGCTCTATTGTTTAACGACATAATCGACGTTGTTTCTTAATACTTCTTAACAAGCGATCACAATTTCTAAATATAGCTACCCATAAACTTAACACTGATCGTAAAATAGGCAATCAGATAGGTATATGAACTGCAATTTATCAACAAATCATTTAGCCGAATTTAAGAAAACAGCACAAGACTTATGGTAGCTACCCCTTCTAAACCCGATGTAAGCCAGTCAAACCAAAAGGTTAACGGGACTGGTCGTCGCGATAGCATTTTGACCCCGCGCTTCTACACGACTGATTTTGAAGCGATGGCAAATATGGATATCTTCGATCTGAAGCCAGACTATGAGGCTATTCTCGAAGAATTCAAATTTGACTATAACCGTCGTCATTTTGTCCGCAACGCTGATTTTAATCAGTCTTGGGATCATATTGATCCTAAAGTAAGAGAACATTTTCGTGTTTTTCTGGAAGGATCTTGCACCTCAGAATTTTCAGGTTTTCTGCTTTATAAAGAAATTGCAGTCAAAATCAAAGATAAAAACCCACTCATGGCAGAAATATTTAGCCTAATGAGTCGTGACGAAGCCCGTCATGCAGGGTTCTTGAATAAGGCAATGCCTGACTTTGATCTGCAACTCGATCTATCAACATTATCAAAAACCAAGAAATATACATACTTCGCACCGAAGTTTATTTTCTACGCTACCTATTTATCCGAAAAGATCGGCTATTGGCGCTACATCAAAATCCATCACCATTTCCTCGCTCATCCGGAATATCGCCTCTATCCAATCTTCAATTTCTTTGAAAATTGGTGTCAAGATGAAAGTCGTCATGGTGATTTTTGTAGCCTTCTCCTTCGCAGTGAAACTAATAATATTAAAGGTATCAGAGCTAACCTCTGGAGTAAGTTCTTCTTGCTATCGGTATTTGCAACTATGTATCTCAATGATATCTGTGTTCGCAATGAGTTCTATGAATCTATCGGTATGGATACAAGAAAGTATGTCGATGAAGTTCTTCGTGAAACCAATCGCGATGCAGCGAAAGCTTTCCCTGTAATTCTGAACTTGGAAAATCCTAAGTTCTGGTCTTGCCTGAAGAAATGTGAAGAGAACAATGCTAAGTTGGTGCAGATTGATGAATCAAATAGTCCTGAATGGTTGAAGAAGATTCAAAAACTGCCTCATCTTGCCAACAATGGCTTGCAGTTATTGACGATGTATTTACAACCTTCTATCCCTACGCCAAAAGGTGTAGTTTTGTAAATTATTTTTTTTGCGCTCCAAAAGGGAAAGAAAGTGTTAAACATTCTCTTCCCTTTTAATCTTTTGAGTTAGGAAACAGAAGAGTTGTAGCGATTTTCGAGATGAGGACATACAAAAAGATAAAGGGTGCGTGAAATGTACTCTCTACCTTTTTTATGGATTTGATAGGTAGCGACTGAGCTATATAATATTAAAACTTAATTTGATAGTTAGTAACAACTGTACTTCTAGCTACTGTCAAAAGAGCCACTGCTGGACGCTGATCAAGATAATCAGTAATCTGTTTTGTATTGCTGATCACTGCTCCATTTAAACTGACAAAGCGATCGCCACGTTGTAAACCCATACGGCTAGCGAGAGAATTAGGGCGTACTTCATGAACTGTAAGATTGGCTGGATTGAGAATTACTCCTAACTGATACCGTTCTGCGGATGGGGTAGACGCAATAGATGGGGAGCTAGCAATTTGTGAAGGAACTGAAGACGAAACCCTAGTTTGAGGATTAGGAAGGCTTGCCGTGCGGTTAGAGTTGGCACTGGGTTGAGTGAAAACGGCGCTACGGGTAATAAATTCTTTAGCGATCGCTGCATTTATAGCAAAGCCGATTCCTGTATTAGAGCGACCATCAGGACTAAAAATTGCTCTGTTAACTCCAATAATTTCACTACGAGAATTGAGTAAAGGTCCCCCTGAGTTGCCAGGATTAAGTCTTGCATCGGTTTGCAGATCCCCATTTTGAGCAACACGGCTAAGAATACCAGTGGTGAGAGTTCCTGAAAAACCAAAGGGACTACCGATCGCAAACACTTTTTGACCAACGAGAATGCGATCGCGATCAGCAAATGATAAGGTCGGGAAGCGATCGCTAGATGTGTTGCTAGACAAAATCCGAACGAGAGCTAAGTCATTTTTACGATCAACCGTGAGAACTTGTCCATTATAAGTTTTACCTTCAGTATTAATAATTCGCACATTGCCATTTTTTGCGTCACGAATTACATGTTCATTAGTAATTACTAAACCTTCAGGCGTGATAATGCTGCCTGAACCAGTACTAGTAGTAGTTTTGATCGTCACCACCGCAGGATTTGCTGAGCGATAGACTTCCATTGTAATTTTTTCTTCAGGTTCAAAATCCTTTGGGGCGGCAACAGCGGAAGTGACTTTGCCAAAGCTAGGAATACTTACTAATATTGCCGATATAACGCCTAAGGCGATCGCTGATTTCATTTGATTCTCTGGTGTCTGCATAATTCCTGTTATGCCAGTTTTGACGCGATCAGCGATCGCACAGTTCCGATAAATGCCTAAGCCATTTGTCGTATTGCTATACTTAAGGAATGATGACAAAAAGTACTCGCTATAAGGCTTGATAGCAAAATTAGGACAAGGTAATGGCTGTATCTTAGTAAGGTTGGTGATCGCTATATAATTGAGATTAGCGTCATCTTACTTAAAAATAAATTTGCTTTTACTATAAATATCTTCATAAAAAAGAATTAGGTATTAAAAATTAATAATGAGTTCATTACAGTCTTTTACAACTGGGGAAGTTAATTTAACAAATTGTGATCGCGAAGCAATTCACTTATTGGGTCACATTCAACCACATGGAATATTGATCGTAATCTTAGAAGCTGACTTGAAAATTGTTCAGATTAGCGAAAACACGATTTCTTTTTTTAACATACCTGCTAGTTCATTAATTAATCAACCTTTACAAAAACTATTTCCTCAGTCTCAGATTGATATTTTAGTCCCTCTTCTTTTACAAGAAAATTTAGAGTTAGTTAATCCAATTAAATTAACTGCTCAAATTAATAATAAGAAACATTTATTTGAGTGTGTAGTTCACCGTTCAGATGGATTACTTATACTAGAAGTAGAGCCTCTACTTAAAGATTCAAATTCAGATTTAGATTTTTATCATCTTGCTAAAGCTTCCGCCTTGAAAATCAGAAAATCAAATGATTTTTTGGAAATGTCGGATTTATTAGTTAAAGAAATTCAAAAAATAACTCAATACGATCGCGTATTACTTTATCGATTTGAACCAGATCAAAGCGGAGTAATAGTGGCTGAAGCAATCTCTTGCCATAAAGACCAACTTTTAGAATCTTTTTTAGGGTTGCATTACCCTGCATCGGATGTTCCTGTACAAGCGCGCAAACTTTACTACAATAATTGGCTACGTTTAATTGTTGATTTAAACTGCCAGCCTGTTTCCCTTATCCCTGCAAACAATCCAATCACCAATGATCCTCTAGATCTCAGCTTTAGTGTGCTTAGAAGTGTTTCGCCTATCCATGTAAAATATTTAAACAACATGGGTATATCCGCTTCTTTAAGCATCTCGCTGATTAATGCCCAAAAGTTATGGGGACTAATAGTTTGTCATCATTACTCTCCAAAATACATTAACTACGAAACTCGGAAAATCTGTGAATTTTTAGGACAAATTATGTCCGTCGAAATTGTCAATAAACACGAAAAATCTCTACAAAAAATTAAGTCTGTTCAAATAAAATTGAAACAAAATATTCTGGCTGACAATCAGATACTTAGCCAAGCCTTGCTGCAAGATCGAGAGAATCTATTAAATTTAGTAAATGCTCAAGGAGTAGTTATAAGCTTTGGCGATCAAATCTCAAAAATTGGTGAAGTTCCAGATCAAGAAAGTATTTCTAAACTAATTGAATGGCTGAGAACTAATAACTCTCAAGATATTGTCTGTACAAATTGTTTAAGTGAACTTTATCCTGATGCAAATTTAATTAAAGAGCAAGCAAGTGGTTTATTAGCGATATCTATTTTCCTTAATTACACTGCTTATCACATTATTTGGTTCCGTCCTGAGGTGATTCAAACCGTAAGCTGGGCAGGTGATCCAAACAAACTAATGCAGATCGAAGCTGATGGAAGTATGAGTCTATCTCCACGCCGATCATTTGAGTTATGGAAAGAAACTGTTAGAGAAAAGTCTCTATTTTGGGAACAAGTAGAAATTGAAGCTGCCCTAGAATTAAGAGGAACACTGATGCTTGCTGCATTAGATTTTTCGCAACAGGCTCTTAAGCAAGAAGCTAACCGAGCGGACGTTGCCAATCGTGCTAGAAGTGAATTTCTTGCTCGTATGAGTCATGAATTACGTACTCCTCTCAACGCAATTTTGGGATGTACGCAATTAATGAATCGTAATACTGCTTTAACCAGCGAACTTGATGAATATGTTCATATTATCAGTGACAGTAGCGAACATTTACTGAGTTTGATTGATGATATTTTAGGAGTTTCCAAGATTGAAGCAGGTCAAATTACTTTGGAAGAAACTGGGTTTGATTTCCATCTTCTTCTGCATAGTATTTTGGAAATGCAACAAATAAGAGCGCAATCCAAAAAAATCCAACTGACTTGTGAAATATCTCCTGATTTACCACAATATATCAATGCTGATGAGCGTAAACTACGCCAGATCTTACTAAATCTTTTAGGAAATGCAATTAAATTTACAGATGAAGGCAGTGTAATTCTTCGTGCTTTATTGTTTAATACTGACCTGTCATCGGCAACTCCTATCATTCGCTTTGAAATAGAAGATACAGGGCGAGGGATTGATGCAGAAGACTTAGATAAGTTATTTCAAACTTTTATACAAACAGCATCAGGAAAGAAAATACAAGAGGGCATGGGACTAGGTTTGGCAATTAGTCAAAAGTTTGCGAATTGTATGGGTGGTAGTATTACAGCAACCCCTAATTTGGGCAAAGGAATAACGTTTAAACTTGACATTCCAGTTCGGCGATTAGCATCTATAGACTCTAAAGGGAAGCAAAAAATAAATTTATCCCCAACTTCAAGTGTAGTTGTAAAAGAAGAAAGAAATGAAAATCAAGCTAAATCTCTACGAATTCTTTTAGCGGAAGATAATCCTTTCAATCAAATGATTGCATTGCGGCTTTTAGCTAAACTTGGCTATCAAGCTGATTGTGCTTTGAATGGAGTAGAAGTGTTAAAATTGATAGAGCAAAAATCTTACGATTTAATTTTGATGGATCTGCAAATGCCTGAGATGGATGGACTAGAAACAACTCGCCAGATTCGACAAATGGAGTCGGCAAGAGGAGTTTCAAATCTAACTAATCAGATTAAGATTGTTGCGATGACCGCAAACGTAATGAATGAAGATCGTGAAAATTGCCTAAAGGTGGGGATGAATGATTTTATTAGTAAGCCTGTGCGTAGTGAGGAGATTGCCAAAACTCTTAAGAGATGGCAAGTTTAACTATCCATCTACACTAAAAGCTTTTAGCACTTGCGGCTCTAAAATTTCATGTCATCAATTTTTATGCTCTCATCTATTGACTCTCTGCTCCGATCGCTACCAAATTGGTTTTATCAACTTGAACAATGGTCAGATGCCTTAGTAAATAGCCAACTTAATCAAGCCTCATGGACAAGTGTGGGCGTGGTGTTTTTAGCGGGGCTAGTCACTAGCCTCACCCCTTGCACCTTGTCAATGTTGCCACTCACAATTGGTTATATTGGCGGCTATGAATCTAAAAGTACATGGAAGGCGGCTCTGCAATCGGCATGGTTTTGTTTGGGCTTTGCGATCGCCTTAACAGGTTTTGGACTAACTGCTGCTCTGCTCGGCAAAATTTACGGACAAGCTGCTTGGGGTTGGTCGGTAGTGATGGGAATAATTGCGATCGCTATGGGATTACAATTGCTAGAAGTGATTTCTTTCCGTATGCCTAGCTTTGGCAATTGGGAAGTATCGCCAACTCTACCAAAAGGATTGCGATCGCTATTGATTGGCTTATCCTTTGGATTTGTCGCTTCGCCTTGCAGTACACCAGTATTGGTAACGCTTTTAGCTTGGGTGTCGGGTTCAGGTAATTTGCTAGTTGGCACAGAGTTTTTGCTAGCTTATGCGATCGGGTCAGTATTACCTTTAGCGATCGCTGGCACATTTACAGGGATCATTAAACAGTTTTTAGAATTACGCCGTTGGTCAAGTTGGCTAAATTGGGGAAGTGGGCTTATTTTGATTGGCTTTGGCACACTTTCCATTTTAAGTAAGATTGCCTAGCAGACCAAAAATCACCTTACCTTTTAAGCTACCAGGCGTTCTCAAATCTTTCCCAAAGGCTTTGTAATCTCGGTTCAGTGGAGCTATCGGCAAGCACAGCCGCAACTACAGAACGAATTTTTAATAGATTACTAAAACTGGCGCGGATAAAGATTTTTCCAGAGGCAACTGACTTATCGAGAGACTCTCTACCAAACATCACATTGCTCAAAGCTTCGCCCGTACTCTCAAAAGCGTTATCTACATCAGGATCGGCGGCAGAAATCTTGAGATGTAATTCTTGACCGCCTTCTGCTTGTAAATATATGCGCGTATCATCAATTGCGATTGTCGCAGATTTGCCAGAGGCGGCACGGACGATTGCTACCCATGTGTCACCTTGGCGATCGCGTAAAACTTCG
>JAYVVP010000404.1:0-2594 GCA_043786935.1 Pseudanabaena sp.
GCCAGTACCAATCATGCAAAAAAGTGTTTGTATAGGGAAAACTGCAAAACTGCTACGGAAGATCACAAACTCAGCGATGAATCCAATCATCCCTGGGATACCTGCGCTTGCCATTGCTGCCAAAATCATCAATGAACCCGTGACTGGTAATCCTCGTTCGGGATTAAGTAAGCCATTGAGAGAATTGATATTGCGGGTTCCCGTTTTTTTGTAAACAATGCCGACCAGAATAAATAACAACGCTGAAATTAAACCATGACTTACCATCTGGAAAGTTGCGCCCAAGATTGAAAGTGGGGTCGCTGTGGCTAGAGCGAGCAGAATATAGCCCATGTGACCAACGGAGCTATAGGCCACCATCTTTTTCATGTCAGTCTGAGAGATTGCGGTAAGACATCCATAGATAACGCTAACCACTGCCCAACCTGCTAAAAATGGGGCGATCGCTTGCCACGCATCGGGAAGTAACCCTAACCCAAAACGTAACAGTCCATAGGTTCCCAGTTTAAGTAGAACTCCTGCGAGTAATGTGGAAACTGGCGTGGATGCTTCCACATGAGCATCGGGCAACCATGTATGCAATGGAACTATCGGGATTTTGATGCCAAACCCTAATAAGAGCAGAATTAGTAAAATTCCTTTAGTAGTTTTTGGAACACCATCAAGATTTAAATCTTGATAGTTAAATGTCAAACTAAAGGCGGTTGCATCACCACTGCCTAAAGCCGCCATCCCAAAAAATGCTGCTAAAATCAGAACACCTGATATGGCGGTATAAATCAAGAATTTCGTCGCTGCATAGCTACGTTTTTCGCCGCCCCAAATCGCAATCAATAGGTAAAGAGGAACTAGTTCAACTTCAAAGAAGAGAAAGAAGAGCAGTAAATTTTCGGCAAGAAAAGCTCCATTTACACTGCCGCCGAGAATCAATAGTAAGGGGAAATAGAGTCTAGGACGTTGAATATCGGTGCTTACATATATAGCAATGCTTAAAAGTAAAGCATTAAGTAAAATTAAGGGGAGCGATAAACCATCTAAGCCTAATCGATAGCTGAGCCCGATCGCATCTAGCCAAACTAGAGACTCACGCATCTGCATTGATGTAAAATTAATGTCAAATTTGGTTAGCAAAAATAATGACCAACCAAATGTAGCGATCGCAATTCCTAAAGATATTCGGCGTAACTGTTTGGAGTCGAGTACTCCTCCCAATAAAACAACAAGAAGCGCGCCTGCGATCGGCAGCCAAATTAGTGTGCTAAGCATATTTGATTAAAGAATATTAAAAATTTGATATAAATCTTTTGCTATGGAACTGCTTATATGTGTGGATTAATACAGGTGAATTAATTCAAATTCAAGCCGTAAAAAGCTGCAAACCCAATCAGAATTAAACCAATCATGATTGTTAAGACATACTGTTGCAGTCTACCTGTTACCGTATATTTGAGGCTCTCACCGCTAAAAATTGAGGCAAACCCCAAAAAATTGACTGAACCATCGACTAAATAGCGATCAATCCAAGTCAAAGTCCTTGAGCCGCCACCCACAATCAAGACAACTGTATATTTATAAATTGCTTGTACATATAAGTCATAGGCGAGTAAATCTTGCAAGCCTTTCCAAGCCCTGCGAGTAATCATCGGCGGCATTGGCACGGAACTACCCGAATCATAAGGTTTCATGTAAATATATGCACCTATGCCAAAGCCTAGCAAACTTGAGACCGTAAGTACGACACTTCCCCAGATATCAACAGTATCTAAATCAATATCTGCAAAATTCCAAGATGGCAGCAAAATGGGAACTAGCAGAGTAATAATCGTAAGTGAAACTAATGGAATTGCTACTTGCCAGCTAACCTCAGGAGCGCGACGGGTTTTAGGCTGAGTCTGTCCTAGAAAAACTAGGGCAAAGATTCGCATCAGTCCAAACGCGGTAATACTATTCACTAATAAGGCGATCGCAATCAGCCAAGGATCGCTATTCCAAAAGGTTTCTTCCCAACGTAAGAGTGTCCAAAATCCGCCAAAAGGAACCATAGCGACTAAGCTAATGGAACCAACGATGAAGGCAACTAAAGTAACAGGCATTCTGGTCTTTAGTCCGCCCATTTCTGTTAAGTCCTGAGTAATGGTAGTCATCATCACCGCCCCTGAACTCAAGAATAGTAAAGATTTACTGATGCCATGACTGAAAAGTAAGCCCAATGCTAATTCAGGTTGTTGCATCCCGACAGCGATAAAAACTAAGCCCAGATAAGCACTAGTGGAATGCGATAGCGCTCGTTTCATATCGATTTGGGCGATCGCTACTAATGAGGCTCCAATCGCTGTAATCGCACCAAGTATTACCGAAACCTCAGCTGCTACAGGAAAAAGTGACAAGACAGGCTGAAATTTGATTAGTACATAAGCTCCAGCACCAACAACTACCGAGTTTCGCAAAATTGAGGCAGGGTTAGGACCTTCCATAGCCTCATCAAGCCATAGATGTAAAGGAAATTGAGCACATTTACCCAGCGGCCCTGCAATTAAAGCTAATCCTAATAAAGTCCCAAATTGTTGATGTTCAGAAAAATAAGCGATCGTTTG
>JAYVVP010000405.1:0-7408 GCA_043786935.1 Pseudanabaena sp.
GGCTTACAGGGCAGCAAGCCTATGCTGGCTTAGCGGGGCTATTTATAGTCACAGATGCAGAGGAAGAAGCCCTTAATCTCCCCACCAAGGCTTACGATGTGCCGATTGTCCTGCAAGATCGCACCCTAGATGCCGACAATCAACTTCTATATCTCGGCAGCAAAATAGGTACTCCCCGTATCCGTAATCTGGGAAATATGGGAAGTATGCAGCAGGATAATTCAGGTCAATCCAGCAACGGCATGATGGGTGACATGAGCAGCATGATGGGCTTTTTAGGTCAAAAGATATTCGTGAATGGCAAACCCAACTTCACGCTTTCTGCGGCAACAAGAGTCTATCGCCTTCGCATCTTAAATGGTTCTAATTCTCGCATCTATAAGCTGGCGTGGAGTAATGGTGAACCGATTACCATCATTGGCACAGATGGGAGTTTACTGGCTCGACCTACCGAACGAAAGTATGTCATGTTAGCTCCAGGCGAGCGAATTGATGTTTGGGCAGATTTTAGTAAATTGAAAGTTGGGACAGAAATATCTCTGAATAGTTTGGCTTTTTCAGGAGCAGAAAATGTAGGTGGTAGCAATATGGGCAACATGAGAGGTTCTGGTAATGCTCTAGAACTTGGTTCAGCGATGATGCTATTTAAAGTCAAAATTGAGCGAGAAGAGAAAGAAACTCTGCAACTCCCTACTAAACTCGTATCCCTCCCACTTTTGCAACCAGCAGAGGCTGTTAATGCTACCCAACCTCGTCCAGTTGAGCTTTCTCTCCAAGGGATGAAATGGGTAATTAATGGGCAGCCTTTTGAAATGAATACTGCATTACCGCAAGAAACCGTAAAGCTAAATTCTATTGAACAATGGGAGATTATCAACAAGCTTAACCCTGGTGCGATGATGGATACGAAGGGCATGGCGCACCCCATCCATCTACATGGTGTGCAGTTTCAAGTTATTAGTCGGGAAGTCCTGCCAGAACTTGTCGCAGGATGGCAAACCGTCAAAGATGGCTATGTAGATGAGGGCTTGAAGGATAGGGTCATGGTAATGCCGGGTGAGCGAGTGAAACTGCTCATGAAATTTGAGAAATACAGCGGCTTGTATACATACCACTGTCATAACTTGGAGCATGAAGATGCTGGCATGATGAGGAATTATCGAATCGAAGGGTAACTGAGATATCCATCTTAACTATTTTTTAACCATTGAAATTAATTTGCAGGAAAAGAAAATGAGTGACTTAATTGTTATCGGTTTCAAAGATGAATTCAAAGCGGATGAGGTTCTTATTGATTTGAGGAAACTTGAACTAGAGTATCTTATTGACTTAGAAGACGCAGCTATTGTCGTCAGAAATAAAGAAGGCAAAGTTAAAGTTAAACAAACTCAAGAACTTGTCGCTTCTGGTGCATTAAATGGTGGCTTCTGGGGACTGCTAATCGGCTTGATGTTCTTCTAGCCCTTGCTAGGAATCTTGGGTGTAGCGGTTGGTGCGCTTTCTGGCGCATTAACAGATGTTGGTATTGATGATGATTTTATTCAGGAACTAGGTAATACAATCGAACTAGGCACCTCGGCTATTTTTATCTTGGTGAGAAAGTCTACACCCGACAGAGTTTTGGAAGATTTGAGCAAATTTGAAGGAAAGGTTCTAAAAACTTCGTTATCCCATGAAGATGAGGCAAAACTTCAAGCAGCTCTTACAAAAAGTGAACTAAAAACAGATTCTATGTTTAGGGAAAAACTCACATGGAACCAAAATTGATCGCAATTCAGCCATCTAATTTAATCCCTCCAAGCCAGAAAGCGATTGAACTTCGTCCTGCCGATATAGCTTTCTTTATTGTCATTAACTTTGTGCTACTTTCTGCGCTACTCTCAGCGATCGCTATTCCCATCTATGTTTTTATTGTTAAGCGAAAGCGAGCTTCATTTGGCTTCAAGCCATCGCCCAAGGTTATATGTCATCGCTGTCAATACTTTAGCGATAACCGTTATCTTAAATGCGCTCTTCATCCAGTAACCGTACTTACTGAAGAAACAATTAATTGTGCAGATCATCGCTCAATCAATTCATAACTAAACCACTCAAAAATAACTACTAAACATTATGAAACTCCAATTAAAAGTTCCTGATATGGCTTGTGGTAGCTGTGAAAAAACCATCAGACACGCGATTAAAACAGTCGATGCGAACGCTTCCATTCAGGGCGATCCGAAAACCAAGATTGTATTAGTGGAAACTGAATTTTCTGAATCAGCCATTAAGAAAGCGATCGCTCAAGCTGGCTATCCAGCTAGTTAACCCAGATATAAGGATTTCTAACTCCAACTTCAGAGCCTCTTACTGAACAGCTAAAAATGTTTATTGTTTAAGGAAATCTATATATGAAACCAGATTACCTGATTGTCGGCAGTGGTTTATCAGCATTGACCTTTGGGGCTTTGATGGCAAACTCTGGCAAGACTGTGCAAATTCTTGAAGCTCATGAGCATCCTGGTGGCTATGGGCATACGTTTACGATGGCGAAGAAATATACGTTTAACGCACAATTTCACTATGTCTGGGATTGCGGTGAAGGACAAACCGTCAATCGGGTACTCAAAAAACTAGGCTTGGATCGAGAAGTGACCTTTGAGCAGTATGACCCTAATGGCTTTGACCATATGCGAATGCCCGGTCATGCCTTGGACATTCCTTCGGAACCCGCAGAACTGATCCAGCGATTGTCTTCACTGTTTCCTGCTCATGGCGATCTCATTAGCAAATTCGTCAACGAAGTGGAAAAGACTGGTGCGGGCTTGAAAAAGCTGTCTCCGCCAATCAAGCTGATTGAATTACTCAAACATCCAAATGAGATATTGTGCGCCGCCCAGTATCTCCATAGCACTCTTCAAGATGTATTTGACAAGTTTCAGCTACCCCAAGCTGCTCAAACTCTATTAGCTCTGCAATGGCTTGATTTTTTACTACCTCCAAATCAACTCTCGTTTTATGCTTGGGTCGCTTTATTCCGAGGCTATCAAGCAGGTGCTTTTTATCCGACTCAACATTTTGAGAGCGTGATTAATGCGTTGGTCAAAGTGATCGAATCCCACGGAGGACAGGTGCTGCTCAACCATGAAGTCACAAATTTTAGAGTCACAAATAAAATGGTTACAGGAGTTGAGGCGATTGATCTTATCACTCATCAAACCCATGAATTTACGGGTGATACTGTGATTTGTAATATTGACCCAAAAAAAGCCGCAAAAATGATTGGGATCGAAAAGTTCTCCAAAACTATACGCCGAAAACTCAACTATGAATATTCGGCATCTAACTTCATGGCTTATTGTGTCGTCAAAGATATCGACTTGCGAGACTATGGATTTGGCAAGTGGAATCTCGCTCATAGCGGACATCATGACTTAAATGAATCCTTCGCGCAGATGTACGATCGCCATGATTTTTCTAATCCTAGTTTTGCGATTACAACGCCTACTTTATTAACAGAAGCAAGTCGGGACTGCCCCGAAGACTGCCAGATTGTGGAATTTCTCACTGTGGCAAATTACGATTACTTCAATCAACTACGGGAGCGAGATCGCAAAGCTTACAACCAGAAAAAACAAGAAATCTTGGATTCTATCCTTGATGTTGTGGAAAAACACTATGTACCAAATTTTAGAAAACACATGGTTTTTCATATCACAGGCAGCCCCACTACTAATGAGCGTTTTTGCTGGAGTCCGAATGGAAATTCCTACGGTTCTATTCTAACTCCGCGAAATATGGGTCTGGGACGATTAAATCACGAAACCTCACTCAAGCGTTTCTATTTCTGTAATGCCTCATCTGGCTATCCAGGCTTTGCTCCCACAGTTTGGACAGGTGCATTGCTCTATCAACGATTATCTGGTGATCTGATCTTAGGCAATCGCTAAATAGCAACAGCAAAACAAACGAGCATCTATCTACTATTTATTTTATTAATCTGGAGTCAATTATGAGAATCGCTATTATTGGAGGCGGAGCTAGTGGCATGGTCACAGCCTACTTGCTTGATAAAGAAGGGCATCAGGTTACCGTATTTGAACGGCAACCGATGTTAGGAGGACATATTCGGACGCTCAATAAGAACGTGAAGCCGAACCAATTAGATTGTGATGAAGTTCTAGAAAGTGGTGTGCTTGAATTCCCGACTGCGTTTCACAATTTTATGACACTTATGCAAGAGCTAGGAGTGGAACTCGAACCCGTTAAGGTTGGTTCAGCCATGTTTCTTAAAGATGGTAGTCACTTTCTATCGGGAGTGATGATCGATAAAAACTTCACAGGTATTCACAGGCTCATCGAACATTTACGCCTCGATACTATCTATGCGCGTTCTGCTGGAGTATGGTTAAGAGCACGATTTACTAACGTGCAAGACTTCTATAATCAACCGCTATCAGAATATCTAAAACGTCCTTGTAGTCGCAATATATGGCTAAAGTTGTTAGTCATGTATAGCTACTCAATGCCGTTTGAACTGATTGATGAGTTTCCAGCAGAATTGGCAATTCCTATTTTGCTTGACTATATTGGAGTTAATTGGGTTAGGGTTAAAGGCGGTGTGTATACTTACATTGAAAAGATTTTAGCGCGATTTAAGGGCGAGATTGTGCTAAATGTTGAGATTGATCGTATTTTCAGAAGTTTGGATATCGTGAAAATTGTGCGATCAACAGGTGAAATTCAGGAGTTTGATAAGGTTGTTTTTGCTACGCCCCCTGACCAAATAATGGCTCTGTTAGCAGACCCAACTGCATCTGAAACTAAGCGGTTTTCTGCTTGGAAAGCTAACTATGCAAAAACTATTGTCCATAGGGATACTTCCATGTATAACGGCTATGGCATCAAACAACCCGCAGAATTTGATTTCTTTCAAACAAAAAATAGCTGGGGTTATAACGGCTGCTTAAATCAGCTTTGTGGCATTTCTACACCACAACATAATTTTCTATCGTTCCAATTAGAAGAATTGATTGCACGTGATCGCATCATTCACACACAGGAACACCATACGCCGTTATATACCACTGAGTCTTTTCGATACCGAAATGAAGTGGTTGCCACTAATGGAGAAAACAATACTTACCATGTGGGAGCCTACCTTGGCGATGGCTTGCATGGAGGAGCGATCGACTCAGCCTATAAAGTTGCCGAATTGATTGGTTTGGCTAAGCCCCGACTTCATCTAGATCTAGCTAATTCAATGTCCTAAAACAGAGATATATTCCAATGGATAAACGCCTGTTTTTACTGCTGTTCTGTCTATTTGTGGTCATGATTGGCTTTGGTGTAACCTTACCAGTGCTTCCTTTTTATGCCAAACATCTCCATAAAACTGGAGAGATTTTGGTAGGCGACCACTGATTTTATTAGGAATTGCGGGTTCTGCGATCGCGCAAATACCTGACAGTTTGCCAAATTAGAGCGATCGCCTAAACGCATTTTTTCTAATGCTTCAGTTACGTTATATATTGTATTCAATCAAATCATTCAGGAAATCAAGCGATCGCTAGTCATAGTAATGACAAAAATATGATTTGGAAAGAATTTATGACTAAAAACGTAGGATTGTGGATTGACCATCAGAAAGCGATGGTTGTGACTATGATGGAGAAAGGAGAAGACCTAAAAGAGATTAGATCAGAAGTAGAAAAAGATCTTGAGATATTTGCAGATGATCGCCGTCAGAGCGGATTTACAGAACATCTCAATATTTACTATGATGCTGTGATTGATTGTATACGTGATGTCGATTCTATTCTCGTATTTGGTGCAGGTGAAGCGAAGAATGAATTCAGAAAACGTCTTGAAAAAGATAACCTCGGCGATCGCATAGTGGATGTTTTAACAACCGACAAAATGACCGATCACCAGATTGCCGCCAAGGTTCGGGAATATTTCCATACTAATCACTTATCTAATAAAGGAAATTGAGAGAGCTAATAGTCAACTAAATTTTTAGGAGAATAACTATGCTAGATATTGATGAAATGGACAAAAAAGAGATCAATGAACTCTTACAAAAAGTTAGACGTGGGCATTTGGGTTGTGCGCTAGATGGTCATCCCTATGTTGTGCCAATGCATTATTATTTTGACGAGCCAAACATCTATATTTTTACTACGGTCGGGATGAAGACTAAGTATATGGATACGAATTCAGAGGTGTGTTTGCAAGTTGAAGAAGTTCACAATCTCAACCATTGGCGTAGTGTGACTATAACTGGTCAAGCCGAACATATTACTGAGCAAGAAAAGATTGATCAGGTCATGGAATTTGTTAAATCTCAAAATCCCAACCTTTCTCCTGCTCTTAATCGCACTTGGATTGATGCATGGGGACGAGCGGAGGAGATGGCATTATATCAGATTCATCCCACGGAAATGAGTGGAAGAACTACAGATGGAATCAGCAGTAAAAATGCCGAATAAGCTCCAAGAGGTAATTAATGGCATCTGCAAATGATTTTAAGGACTATTACACTATCTTGGGAGTGAGCAAAACTGCAACTCCTGAAGAAATTAAGCGAGCATATCGGAAAATTGCCCGCAAGCATCATCCAGACCTCAATCCTGGGGATAAAGATGCAGAGGCAAAGTTCAAAGATCTGAATGAAGCGAATGAAGTGCTCTCCGATCCAGAGAAGCGTGAGAAGTACGATCGCTTTGGGCAACATTGGAATCAACCTAACTACACTGAAGCGCCAACCCCTAGAGAAACTAATGCTGAAAATGATTTCGATCAATATGGAGACTTTGATTCGTTTATTAACGATCTACTAGGTCGATCACAACGTCGAAATTCTAGTGATGGATTTCGCTCTCAAGCATCTGCACCAGACACCGAAGCCGCGATCGCTCTCACCTTTTCTGAAGCATTTCACGGTGTTCAGAAACATTTGCAATTTGACAATGACACGATCAATGTCCGCATTCCCGCAGGTGCAAAAACAGGAAGTCGGATTAGACTCAAGGGGAAAGGTCGTCCTAGCCCGTTTTCTCAACAGCGAGGCAATTTGTATCTCACTATTGAATTGTTGCCGCATTCCTTCTTTTATTTTGAAAGCGATCGCCTTGTGTGTAATGTCCCAATTCGTCCTGACGAGGCGGTTTTAGGCGCAGAAATCAACGTGCCAACTCCTGAAGGTAGCGTAATGATGAAGATTCCTAAAGGAGTGCGATCGGGACAATCGCTAAGACTGCGTGGCAAAGGCTGGACATTACCAAAAGGAGGGCGTGGTGATTTATTTGCCAAACTTCTGATGGTCACGCCAACAGATATTAGTGCGATCGAGCAAGAATGTTACGAAAAAATCCAAGCCAATACCAACTTTAACCCACGCGCTCACTTAGAGGACATTAAGTTATGA
>JAYVVP010000406.1:0-7401 GCA_043786935.1 Pseudanabaena sp.
TTCTTTCCTAGTTGCTCTAAAATCAACCTCAGAATAGAAGATTTTGACAGGATCAGATTCAGTATTCTTCTTTTTAATGAATACATTTATTGAAACACCCACCATTGCCGCTAAGCCAAAAACAGTATGTTGTTCTCCTAGAGGTATTCCATCTAGCATAGAATCTTTCCTAATATCTCCATGCAAATTTAAAATGTAGATCATTGAGAAATCTTGTGACAGATTTTTTCTTACCCCATCAAATGAGATTTGTTCTAGGAATCCATTGTTAGTTACAAAAGCGATAATTCCTTCATCTCCTATACGATCAGAAGCTAATCTCATAGCTTTGACATAAGGATCGTTTAATTTGTTAGTGCTAGATGCTTTTGAATCCTTAGAGTAAGTTTCTGAGATTCTCTTGTCTAAAATTTTATACTTGCGATTTTTATTATTGTCATTTTCATTAACTTGATTTGTATTGTATGGAGGATTTCCCAAAATTACAAAAAGTTTAGTTTGTTTCTGCTTCTCAAGTCTTACGGTATTTTCAGCAGCAAAGAGTGATAATTGTTGACTTTCAGCTAATTCAAAAGTATCAACGTAGCAAATCCCCTCAAACGGCTCATACTTCCCAGTCTGCTCAAAATACTCATGCTCAATATTCATCGAAGCAATGTAATAGGGCAGCAACATCACCTCATTGCAATGCAACTCATGCTCATACTTGTGAGGCAAAGCCGACTTCTGAATTTCGGCAATCTCGCGCATCACCCGCATGATGAAATTTCCCGTACCCACAAACGGATCAAGAATATGCACACCCTTATCCACCAAAGACTTCCCAAACTCCCGCTGCAAAATCTCCTCTACACTCTTGACCATGAAATTCACAATCGGCTGCGGCGTGTACACAATCCCATGCGTATCGGCAACCTTTGTCGAAAAGCCCTGAAAGAACTTCTCATAGACCGTATTTAAGAAATCCTGCTTCTGCGAAAAATCATCAATCGTAGCGGCAGTCTCCTCGATCGCCCCATAAAATCGATCCAAACTACTCAAAAAATGAGCGCGGCTGAAATGCTTAGAAGTCAGAGCATTGATTACCTTCTCAATCTCAACTGCAATAATATTTCTCTGAGCAAAATCAGGATTATTGAACACACTCCGAAAAATTCGTTCCGTTAGCAAATGCTGAATCAACATCTCTTCAACTGCCGACTCCGCTAGATTGGGATTAATTGACTGACGACAAAGCAACATAAACGCCGCAAACGCATCGATAAACTTCTTGTTAGTTTTCTCCTGAGTGCGGATTAGCTCTAGTAACGCCGTAGCATGATCCTTAACGCGATCGCCAAATTCCTCGGCAGCTTTTTCCCATTGCGCGATCGCAGGCGCACGATATTCAAAAAACTGGCGCACCACATCCACCAATTCCTGATCTTTGGTAATGTCCACATCCATCACCAATTTTCCATCTTGATACAAAATGGCGCGATCAGGTTGCTGAAAAATAATATTGTCTTTGGGATAACCCACTGCAAACTTTTTCTGAACTTCCTTCTTTAAATCATCCTTACTATCCTTCGCTTCCCAATAGGCTCGTGGTAAATGATAAATATCAACTAATGCCCCATCAATGCGAATTGGTTGCTTTTTTGGTCGCTTAATCGCAAATTGCTGCTCTAAAGTCCAGTCAAATTGTCGCCCACAGGATTCAAGCAACTGCTGAAAAGCTGATAACACCGCCCCTTCATGGACTATACCTAACTTTGCATATCGATCCAAAGCCTCGTAGTATTTTTTGATAGGCTTGTGAGAGGACTTGAGGCTAAGACTAGGCATATTATCCAGATATGAAATGTGAGCGTTTATAGAAAAACCCCATAAACACTAAAGCTTGTCTACCAATCTTATGTATTTCATGGGGCTTATAGATTGAAAAAATTTCTAAACTTTAGTGAGCCAGTGATGATAGTCGGGCAATAGACCTTGAACCGCTTTACTGTATAAATCGCGGAGTTTTTTGGTGATTTCGCCGATCGTGCCATCACCGACAGGACGATGATCGAAACTGGTGATTGGAGCAAGTTCGGTGGCAGTACCGACAAAGAATGCTTCGTCAGCAATGTATAGCTCAGTGCGATCAATCGTACGCGATACTGTTTCGATTCCTAATTCTTTTGCAGCTAACTCCATTACCGAACTACGAGTAATTCCTTCGAGAATATTGTCGGTAATAGAACTAGTGATGAGCTTTCCATCTCTTACTAAAAAGAGATTCATCGCACTTCCTTCGGCAACATGACCATCGTTAGTTAAAACGACAACATCATCAAACCCAGAAGCATAGCCATCGGTTTTTGCCAAAGCAGTATTTACATAAGCGCCATTTACCTTGGCACGAGCAGGAATCGCGTTGTCATCTAAACGTCGCCATGAAGACACACCGACTTTGATACCGTTGCTGGTGTCAAGATAGCCATCCATTGGCACACTGAACAAGCAAAAATCATCATGAGTATGAGGGACTTTGAGAATTGGTCCGATGCGAAGGTCAGCTTTGTAAATAATTGGACGTAGGTAGGTGGCTGAGTTACATTGATTGCGATGCAATAATTCAGTCGTGATATTTACCATTGTGTCAACATCAAGTGGGTGCTGCAAACCAATAATGCGACAGCTTTGGATCAGTCGTTGGTAATGCTCTGGCAAGCGAAATGCTGCCATACGGTTTTCTTCAGGTAGCCAATACGCCTTAATCCCTTCAAAAACAGCCGTACCATATAGAAATGCGTGGGTGCGGATATTAATTGTGGCATCTTCGAGAGGGACAAATGTTCCACGTATATAGGCGTACTGTAGGGTCATGATTTAACACATTTTGCTCAATTATTTTCTTATCATATAGCTATCGCTATAGTGATCACTTATAAATTAGTTGTGGCGCAAAGTACCTCAACTAATTTATGAGAACGAGAACACAATGCACGTCATTAGGATATAAATCTGTGAACACCGTTGACTACCTTCGCATCAGTTTGATTGATCGCTGCAATTTCCGCTGCACCTACTGTATGCCTGAAGGCTCGGAAGTCGATTATATTCTTGCCCAAGAGAGCCTCACTAATGTTGAGCTAATTAACTTACTGAAAGAGGTGTTTATTCCCCTTGGCTTTAAAAAATTTCGATTGACGGGCGGCGAACCTTTACTAAGGCGCGATCTGGTAAGCTTAGTTGAAGCGATCGCTAATTTGCAAGGTGTCGAAGATTTATCAATGACGACTAATGGTTTTTTACTTGATGAGTTAGCTAAACCTCTATATGAAGCGGGCTTACGAAGAATTAATATTAGTCTTGATTCCCTTGATCGCGATGTGTTTCGGCAAATTACAGGGCGCAATCTCTGGGAAAAAGTATGGGCGGGAATATTGGCAGCTTATGAAGTGGGTTTCGATCCGCTTAAGTTAAATGTGGTAGTAGTGCCAGATGTGAACGATCGCGAAATTTTGGATTTAGCGGCTCTGAGCATTGATCGCTGTTGGCATATCCGCTTTATTGAATTTATGCCAATTGGTAATGACAGCTTATTTACGCACAAAGGTTGGGTGGACTCGGCAACTTTGCGCCAACAAATAGGCGATCGCTACGGCTTAGAGGTTAGTAACTGTAAAGGCAATGGTCCTGCTGATGTGTTTCAGATTCCTAATGCTAAGGGGACTTTGGGTTTTATTAGTCAAATGTCTGAATGTTTTTGCGATCGCTGTAATCGGATGCGCCTATCTGCTGATGGTTTACTACGTCCATGTCTATTAAATGAATCAGGACAGATCAATCTTAAAACTGCGATCCGTCAGGGGCAGGATTTTGCTGAGTTGCGGGTAGCGGTACGCGATTTGCTAAATATGAAAGAGGAAATTAATTTTAAAGAGCGCGATCGCGGTAATGGCGAGCAAAAAAGCTATTTACGCACGATGTCCCAAATTGGTGGATAACAAAAAAGGTTCGCGATGCGAACCTTTTTTGTTTATTTGGTTTTAAAAATACAAAATATCCCTTCGGCATCGGTAGCCACCTTACCGTATGTGTAGCGGATAGCTATAGGTCTACTGATTTGCGCTTGCTCCTTTCGGAAGCAATTGCCATTTCGGGGATACTAGACCCACACGGGGGGGAATAGGATGGGTCTATTAATAACTTATACCAATCTCAAGATATTTGCAAGAGTTTTTAAAAAGAATTTTGAAATTAGGGCTGTGCTATTTAATAAAGCACCAAATATAGAACCAGAATTATTGAGGCGGCAAAGCCGCCCTAATAATCCCTAACAAGTGATACACCCTTAAGCAAGGATTTCCTAACTCATTTAAAAGGCAGATATCAAGAGATGATAACTTTTTAAATAGCTTTCATGGTAAAGCATTAGGTATGATTAAAAGTTGGCGGCTCGGTAATTTTGGTAGCTGCCAGTGTGCATAAGACAAATTTTGCATTCTCCCCTAATTATTTACTTTTACTTATGACTGCCCAACTCAATTATCTGATGTGTGCGCCCGATCACTACGACGTGGACTATGTGATCAATCCTTGGATGGAGGGTAACGTTCACAAGTCGAGCCGCGATCGCGCTGTGGTGCAATGGCAAAAGCTTTATGGAGTTCTTAAGGGTTTAGTTAATGTTGAGCTAGTCACACCTGAAAAAGGCTGGCCAGACATGGTGTTTACGGCAAATGCTGGGCTAGTACTAGGCGATAAAGCTGTGTTGAGCCGTTTTTTGCACAAAGAGCGTCAAGGCGAAGAGCCATATTTCAAGGCATGGTTTGAGTCGAAGGGTTTTACTGTATTTGAACTACCCAAGGATTTGCCATTTGAAGGCGCGGGCGATGCCTTATTTGATCGCATTGGTGGTTGGCTATGGGCTGGCTATGGTTTCCGTTCAGAGCTTGATGCCCATCCCTATCTCGCTAAATGGTTAAATGTTGAAGTTCTCTCACTACGTTTAATTGATAACCGTTTTTATCATTTAGATACCTGCTTCTGTCCTTTGACAGGCGGATATTTATTGTATTATCCACCTGCCTTTGATTCCTATTCCAATCGTTTGATTGAAATGCGAGTTCCTGCGGATAAGCGAATCGTGATTGAAGAAGCAGATGCTGTCAACTTTGCTTGTAATGCTGTCAACGTTGATCGCAATGTGGTCATGAACAAAATCAGCGATCGCTTAAAACAGAGCATTACTAATTGTGGTTTTACAGTAATCGAAACACCTCTAACCGAATTTCTTAAGGCTGGTGGAGCAGCTAAATGCTTAACTCTACGAACTATTGAAGTTCCTATTGCTATAGAGAATGAACAGAGCGTAATTGAGCAAAATGCAGTTGAAGCGCGGATTGTCGAATTAACAGGACATTTGCTTGATTCTGGCATTATCAATCGTGCTCTCGATTTGGTAACCGATAACGGCGGCAGTTTCCAAGTATTAGAGTTTAACCTTGGTGAACAGAGACAAAGCACATCATTAGCGAAGATTCGCATTTCTGCACCATCCCATGACCTGATGGAAACGATCATGGGCGAATTGATTGAAATCGGTGCTGTTTTACAAGATCGTGACACATGCGCGGCCAATCTTGAGCCTGTATTGCAAGATGGGGTTGCTCCCGACGACTTCTATGTCAGCACGATTTATCCGACTGAAGCCTGTGTTGAGGGCGAATGGACTCGTTGTACCAATCAGCGAATGGATGCCGCGATCGCGATTAGTCCCGATGGCAGTGCTAACTGTAAACTCTTGCGCGATTTAGTCGTCGGCGATCGCGTTGTGGTTGGCTATGATGGCGTACGGACTGTGCGTAAGCCTGAAGCCAGAGACAACGCCAAAAAAGAAGAATTTTCGTTCATGGGTGCGGGTGTATCCAGCGAACGTCGTGTCGAACTGGTTGTCGAACAGATTGCATGGGAACTTCGCCAAATTCGCGATCGCGGTGGCAAATTAGTAGTCTCCTGTGGTCCTGTTGTCGTCCATACTGGCGGTGCACCTCATCTTGCCTATTTGATTCATGAAGGCTATGTCCAGTCAATGCTCGGTGGTAATGCGATCGCTGTTCACGATATGGAACAATCATCAATGGGAACTTCTCTCGGAGTCGATCTCAAGCGTGGTGTAAGTGTCAAAGGCGGACATCGCCATCACCTTAAAGTGATTAACTCAGTGCGTCGCTATGGCAGTATCCATAAAGCTGTTGCCGCAGGATTTGTGAAGACTGGCGTAATGTACGAGTGCGTAACTAATAACATTCCATTTGTGCTAGCTGGTTCGATCCGTGATGATGGTCCCTTACCAGATACAGTTATGGATTTGGTAGAAGCTCAACGTCTATACAGCGAACAAATTCGCGGTGCAGATATGATCTTGATGCTGTCATCAATGCTGCATTCCATTGGTGTTGGCAACATGACCCCCTCAGGTGTAAAGATGGTTTGCGTGGATATCAATCCTGCGGTGGTGACCAAACTCTCCGATCGAGGTTCGGTTGAGTCTGTCGGCGTAGTCACTGATGTTGGTCTATTCCTAAGCCTGTTAGTTCAGCAGTTGAAGAAGCTCGATAGTCCTGTAGCTGTTACTGCTTAGTTTTGGGATTAGGAATTACGAATTAAAAAACTTCAATTCGTAATTCCTAATTCGCAATTAAAAAAATATGTGCTCAAAAGGTTGTTTGCGATCGCGGCGATAAATGTCAAAGTCACTATCTAATTTAGCGATCGCAGAAATATTGAGCCTTTCAGAGATGGCGATTAGTGATAAATCTGTAAAATCCGCAGGTAGATCTTGATAGGTGGTATTAAGTTCTTGGATTCTTTGGTAGTCTGATGATTGCAGATGTTCGCATAGAATGGCTTGCTTGTATAAAGCAGATAGAAATTCGTTTTGGACTTTAATATTTGGAGCAAGTAGCCACATACAGCGATTTTCAGATGAGCACGGTACGAGCATCACATTCGTAAAACCAGCCAAATAGATTAGAAGTAGAGACAAAATTGAAGGCAACAGTAATAGCAGAATGAAGCTGTTCAGTGGTTCTGAGGGCGATGGAGCGCAGAATTGATTTAACCTTAGACCAAAACATTTCAATGGGAGGTAAGTCAGGAGAGTAAATAGGCAAGAAAACTAACTTAGCGCCAGTGTCTTCAATGGCTTTTCTTACCTCATCAGTAGGATGAAGATTAAGGTTGTCCATAACTACAACCATGTCACGATTTAACTGGGGGACAAGGACATCGGTAACATAAAACAAGAACGATAACGTATTATTACGGTCGAAGAAAGAGAGTGCGGCGATAACACCTGTAATAGCGATCGCGGCGATGATGGTTAGGTTTTTACCTTTGTTATGTGGTTTACCGCCATGCGCTCTT
>JAYVVP010000407.1:0-2591 GCA_043786935.1 Pseudanabaena sp.
CACTTTGGGAATTGCTTCCAGCATCACTTTTCGCCTTTATCCTTTGCCTGAATATTCGCAGATTGTTCTAGTTACGGGTGAGCCTGAAGCGATCGCCTAAGCACCGATGTACTAATTTTTTGCTGTATTTGGGCGATCGCTTCAGACTCACCCGTAACTAAAACAATCTGCGAATATTCAGGCAAAGGATAAAGTCGGAAAGTGATGCTAGAAGCAATTCCCAAAGTACCATAAGAACCTGTTAATAACTTCATGAGGTCGTAGCCAGCTACATTTTTAACTACCCGACCACCCGCTTTGACTATCTCGCCATCTGATCGCACAAACTCGATCCCCAAACACATATCGCGCACACTGTTATAACGATGTCGCAAAGAACCTGCACTACCTGTTGCTAAAATACCGCCAATCGTAGCATTAGCCAAATAGGGAGGATCAATCGCCAAAAATTGCCCTTCTTTTGCTAATAGCGCTTTCAAATCCTGATATTTCACCCCCGCCTCAACCGTGACTGTCAGATCTCCCACACAATGCTCAATTACTTGATTTAACCGTGCGGTACTGATCACTAGATCGGCACGACTAACTAAACCGCCCCAATCTAGCTTCGTTGCATTACCAAAAGGTAAAACTCGTAATCGATGTTCATAAGCTAAGGAAATAGCCTTAGACAATTCAGCGATCGTTTGCGGATAAAGCACACAAGCAGGCTGGAGGCTATCATCGGTAAGACTTTGGACAATACGATTATGCAAATGATTTTCAAGGCGATCAAATACAACAACACTATCGAATCCCAGTAGTTCCGTGAATAGTGCGATCAGTTGATTATCTATAAGTCTCACAAAGTTAATATTCCGTACATGACAGCCGCCAATCTAGTCAGGGCTTTTCCCAAACTATATTGCTTAAAATAAACGTTTACTACCATCAGGGCGAATTGTACCCCAATTAGTTTTTGCTAGAGCCAATTGCTCATCCGTAATCTTAGCCCCTTTTAAATCTGCACCACAAAGGTTTGTACCATTTAAATTTGCTTGGTTTAAATAGGCTCCCTTCAAATTTGCCCCACTCAAATTTGCTCCCGATAAATCAGTCTTGCTCATATAAGCTGACTGAAGATTTGCTTCACGTAAATCAGCTAAAATCAGCGAAGCACCGCCCAAATCAGACTTAATTAATACTGCTCTTTGCATTTTTGTCTCCCGCAAATTAGCCCCATTTAGTTTAGCTTGAGATAAATTTGCACCTTGGAAGCTTGCACCAGTTAAATCAGTATGACAAAAATCCGCTTCAACCAGTTTTGAGCGACTCATCACAATGCCTGACAGAGTAGCACTACCAAAAGCGGCTTTAGAGTAGTCTTGATTGGCAAAATTTCGCTTACCTTGACTATATTCGACAATAACTCGGCGACCACCTTTGAGTTCAGCACTATTACCGCGATTACTATTACTACCAGCGCGAGTAATGCCAGTGGTCATCATGCCACTATTATCAAATTGTATTCCCTGACTACTGCCATATCTTTGCGGTTGAATACGTGAGTTAGGAGTAGGCGTTTGTGTGTTGTTATTACTATTTCTAGTATTTACCGAAGAAGGCGGCGGTGATGAATAATTATTGGTTGCTTGAATAGTTGGATTAGGTGCTTCCTCAGGGATAGTGCCAGATTCTAATGCTCGTAAAGCCTCTTCAGCAGAACGAAAACGCTGTGATACTGATTGCTGAAGTAATTTCTCAAAAACGATTCTCATCCGATCGCTAAGTTTTACATGCGACTTCCAATTAATTTCACCTGTGTAAGGATCATGGGGTAAATCTTTAGGCGATCGCCCTGTCATTAAATACAAACAACTCATCGCTGTAGCATATAAGTCGCTAGAGTAAACAGGACGCATAGCCATCTGCTCTGGGGGCGCAAACCCTGGAGTACCAATCGCAAAATTTGTTAACAACCCACTAGGATCTTCATCCGCCGAAGGTTTATTCACTTGACTTGAAACTGCCCCAAAATCAATCAATACCAACTGACCATCTTGTTTACGGCGCATGATATTAGCGGGCTTAATATCACGATGAATTACCCCGTTTTCATGCATAAAGCCAAGCGCAGGAAAAATTTCGGCAAGAATTTTGCGAATATCAATTTCGCTGAATACACCTCTGCGCTCAAATTCTTGCTTTAAAGTTTCTCCATCAACAAATTCTTGAACTAGATAAAACTTGCTATCTTCTTCAAAATAATCAAGTAAACGTGGGATTTGAGGATGGTTGCCAATCTTACCTAATGTAAAAGCTTCCCGCTCAAATAATTCCCGCGCCATCTTTAGGACGCTAGCAGATTGAGTATTTGGGCGCAACTGCTTAACGACACAAGAGGGGAATCCCGGCAGCCCTTCGTCAGCTGCAAGAAATGTTGCCCCAAATCCACCCTTCCCTAAGGGACGGCTTGTCCGATAACGATTTCGCAACCTTAAAGTAGAACCACAAGACGCGCAATTGATTGCAAATGGTTCATTATTCGGATTAGCACAATTTGGATTAACGCAATAACTCACGGTTGATCGAAAGCCCAAGTAATGGTTGAT
>JAYVVP010000408.1:0-2586 GCA_043786935.1 Pseudanabaena sp.
GACAAGATTAAAATAGACAACCCAAAAGAAATAGCCGAACAGCTTTCGCTTCCGCTTTAAACTTTTGATCTTCTTCACTACCCATTACAATCTGCGATCGCACATAGATTGAACTCTCAGACATTGTTATGCTGTTGGCACTTTCTCCCAGAACACTATGCAATCACCTCTAATATTCTTACTAACAGCTTTGCTTGTAGCTAGCTGTGGACAAAGTAATGCCCCATCACAATCACCACCCCAAGCACAAGCCCAGCCCACACGTACACTTGAGAATGATTATGGCAATCCAAATTTAAAGACGGGCAACCCTAGCAAAGCTAGACCCGATCCTGTCAGTGCTGATAACTTTTTGATGGTTAAACCTGAGTACGTGTTGAGTTATAACAAAAGCAGAAACTTGGCAAATTGGGCTTCATGGCAGCTCAATAAGTCATGGATGGGGACTGCTAAGCGCCAAAATAATTTTCGTCCCGATCCTGATTTACCAAACGGATGGTATCGAGTATTAACGCGGGACTACAGTAGTTCTGGTTTTGATCGCGGTCATCTGGTTAATTCAGAAGATCGGGGCAAATCGGTTGAGGCTAATTCAGCAACCTTTCTCATGGTAAATATCGTGCCCCAGGCACCAGAAAATAACCAAGGTGCATGGGAAAATTTAGAAAGTTACTCTCGCGATTTGGCTAAACAAGGCAAGGAATTGTACATAGTCGCTGGTGTATCGGGTACGGGAGGCGAAGGAAAGAATGGACTTGCTACTCAGTTGAAGGGGAAAATTACTGTCCCCGCAACCATGTGGAAAGTTATTCTAATTTTAGACGACCCTACTAAAGGTCTGGCAGGTGTTAACGAAAACACTCGCACAATCGCCGTGATTATGCCGAATAAGCAAGGTCGGCAAAAGTGGCAAAACTTCTGCGTTTCTGTAAATGACGTACAAAAGCTAACAGGGTACGATTTCTTTTCTAATCTTTTACCTGATATCCAAGCAAAGATTGAGGCAAAGAAAGGCTGTTAAGTCTCAATAACTGTAGTTTTAAGACCAACTAAGTCCTTACCAATTGCGCCAACGATATAAACCTCTATCTCAACTTTGCCAAGCTTGAACACTTGGATATTTTCTAGTGCTGACAGTGCTTTAACCAATTTTTGAAAGCGTTGGACATTTTTACGATCTTCATCATCATGCCAATCTTCTTCAGTAGTAACAGGTGCAAAGAAATCATCTAAGGAGATTTCCTCAATAGAAGTATCCATAGGCTTGCCCGATCTCGTGAGGATCGTTTCAGGGGTAAGATCGGCAGCCTGCCATAAAAATTGCTCTAAGGGATATTCTGATTCACTGATAAATAGCAAGCCTTCGGACAGATGAGCAAGGCGCTCAGCAGTTTCAGTAGCGTTCATTGGTAAAGCTAATTTCGTACCCTACTACCCTACTGCGATTATTGGATTTAGTACATTACAAACTGCAATCGCCATTGGATTGATATCGTGATAATAGCTAAAAATGCAATGCTGTTCGGCTAGACTTTATGCACAAATTACCAGACTGCGATCGCTGTCTCAACAATGCCCATAGCAATTTCTTAGTTTGTGCCATCCACCCCGCAGGGATTGATAGCCAAGCATGTCCAGATTTTGAAGCTGAGATATTAGAATCAGAAGAGCTATGGTGTCCAGATGGTTATACTTTTGTCGATAACCAACTTGTCAGCTTGTTAGTGTCTACCATGTCTAATAATGATGACTGAAAAGTTTCTCAACCTATAGTCAACGCAAACATTGATGATTCCTTATGCCTGATCGCCATACTATTGAATTGCCTAATTTACAATTGTCATATCTATCTTGGGGACAAGGAACAGAGCCTGTCCTATGTTTACATGGCATGGCAGACTGTGGTTTAGTTTGGTCACATTTAGGACAGTTTCTTGCATCTCAAGGCAATCGCTATTATGTTGTCGCTCCTGATCTACGCGGACATGGGGAAAGTACCAAACCTACCGATAATTATTCATTTGAGAGCATAATTAAGGACTTAGAAGGCTTAATGGTATCTCTGGGATGGCAGAGCGCTCATATTATTGCCCATTCATGGAGTGCCAAAACTGTTGCTCTTTGGGCACAACAATCACCACATCGTTTTCGCAGTTTGATTTTTGTTGATCCCTTTTTTATGGGACGTTTCCCTTGGTTGGTAAGACTTACTTTTCCCCTGTTCTATCGCGTCTTGCCTTTCCTTAAACTTGTTGGTACATTCCCTACCTACGATGAAGCCGAACAAATTGCTCGAACCCTTAAACAATATCGTGATTGGACACCATTACAGGAATCTATCTTTCGTTCCACGATCTCCGAACAACCCGATGGTTCTTGGCACAGTAAGTTTCCAGTCCATGCACGAAATCTTATTTTTGAGGCAATATTAGGAATCGACGGGTTAACTACAACCATAACCGTGCCGACTCTTTTTGTCCAACCAAAGCAAGGACTAAACCAAGCCGAATGGCAGCTTAAACCCTATAAAACCTACTGCTCAAATCTCCAAATTTGCAAAGTGGATGGTAACCATTGGGCTTTTTT
>JAYVVP010000409.1:0-7366 GCA_043786935.1 Pseudanabaena sp.
GCGGGAGAGGGGCTAGGGGTGAGGGCTGTAGAAACTTTCACGTAGTATCAGTAATGACACTAATAAATTTCATCGCATGTTAGGATTTCGGTCACGAGAAGGGAATTATTACTGATCTGGCTCCACAAGTGGCACTGTCAAAGTTAGTTTGGGGTTTACAGTGATGTCTTAATAGCCAATCGAGAAATATTGTTTCACCGTTATTTATTTCTCGGAATTACGTTAAGCCCTATTTGGGTTTTGCCTCAGATTAGGAGTTACAATGACTATCCAATCAAAAACTAATATATTTTTGATATTTAAAAAATAAAGCTTTGATCTTTAACTTTTAATAGAATGTCAAATATTATTGAAATTGTAAAAAAATTAGCTGATAGAGAAGCAAAGCGGACTGAAGCGGATATACAGGCTGGAATAAGGGATTTATTACTCCAAGCTTCATTAGACCTCGATGATGAAGATCTTGATGTAAAACTTGAGTCTCAATTGGGCGATCGCCGCAGAATTGATGTTGAAATTGGCTCAGTTGTGATTGAAGTCAAAAAAGATTTACGAAAAGGGAAAGTTCTAGCTGATGCTATAGAACAATTATCTGGCTATGTTGAAGTTCGGACTCAACAGACAGGACAAAACTATATTGGAATTTTATCGGATGGTTTGGAATGGCGATGTTTTCATCTCAAGCCATCTAAGGAGTTTGTCGAAGTATCTAAACATTTAATTAACGCAACCAGTCCGGATGCAGATAAATTAGTTGCTTGGTTAGATGGTGTTTTAGCAACAAAGCAAGGTGTAATTCCTACTCCAGAAGAAATCAATAATAAGCTGGGTGTAGAAAGTTCTTCCTATGCGATTAACCATGCAACTCTATTAAGTCTGTATGAAGAGAATAAGCATCTTCCTACTGTGCAAATGAAACGTCTTTTATGGGCAAAGCTTTTGACGACAGCATTAGGCAGTCAATTCACAGATAGTGATGAATTATTTGTTGAGCATACGTTACTTGTGAATGTATCGGAAATTATTGCTCATGCGGTTTTAGGTTTAGATGTTAATGACTTATCACCTGCTTCTCTGTTGTCAGGTTCTCAGTTTGAGACTAGCGGGATTTATGGTGTAGTTGAAAGTGATTTTTTTGATTGGGTGATTGAGGTTGACGAAGGCGATATTTTTATTCGATCGCTAGCTCGTAAGATTTCTCGATTTAATTGGGGTGAAGTTTCCTATGACATTATGAAAGTTTTGTATGAATCAATTATTGATCAGGAATTAAGAAAACAATTAGGAGAGTATTACACGCCAGATTGGCTAGCGGAAGTAATTGTCGAAAAAACGATTACAGATCCTCTCAATAAGCGTGTCCTAGATCCATCTTGTGGTTCTGGAACTTTTTTGTTTCATGCGGTCAAAAATTTTTTAAAGAAAGCAGAACAAGAGAAGTTATCGATTAGTGAATCTCTGTCAATTTTGGCAAAAAATGTTATTGGTTTTGATATTCATCCAGTCGCAGTAACTTTAGCTCGTGTGACTTATCTTTTGGCGATCGGTCGTGATAATTTGATGAATCCAGCCAGAGGGGAAATTAATATTCCTGTCTATTTGGCTGACTCTATGCAATGGCGACAAAAGCAATATGATTTGTGGTCAAAGGATCAAGTTGTTATTGAAACAAATAGCGAAGGACAATTATTTGCTTCAGAGTTACGTTTTCCCCATGAGCTTCTGCAAAATTCTCGCAATTTTGATGAGCTTGTAAAGGACTTGGCAGATAAGGCAACTCAAGCGAATCAAGGCAAAGCGACATCTTCTTTAACTGGTGTATTTCGGCGATTGGCAATTCCTGAAAAGTTTCACGAGACGCTTACAAATACTTTCATTGTAATGTGTGAACTACATAAAAGCGGACGCGATCATATTTGGGGATATTATGTGCGTAATTTAGTGCGCCCTGCTTGGTTAGGTTTACCCCAAAATAGAGTTGATATTTTGATTGGGAATCCACCTTGGCTTTCCTATCGACATATGCCTAAAGACATGCAAGATTCATTTAAAGAAATGAGTGAAGAGCGATCGCTTTGGCATGGGGCAAAAAATGCAACGCATCAAGATCTCTCAGCATTATTTGTTGCTAAAAGTATTGAAACTTATTTAGATGATGGTGGGAAATTTGCTTTTGTGATGCCTAACTCAGTAACGGATAGAGAATATTTTGGAGGATTTCGAGAAGGGAATTATTACACGGGTAAAGGAACAACAACATATGTCGAGTTTGAAGAATCATGGGATTTACGAAGATTAAGACCGCATTTTTTTCCTAGAGGCGCATCAGTTATTTTTGGCAAGAGATCTCAAAAATCGGTAAAAATGCCTTTAATCGCTGAATATTGGGCTGGAAGAATCAAAGAACCTAAATCATCATGGAGCGTAATTAAAAAATTACTTAAATTCACTAAAGAGGAAATAAAAATAAGCTCAGACACTGATATTTCTCCCTATCATTCCCGATTCTCGCAGGGAGCAACTATAGTTCCAAAAGTTCTCTTGTCTGTCGTGGAAAAAGTGTCAAGTCCCTTGGGATTAGCTTCTGGACGTAAGTTAGTTAAATCTCAACGATCTGCCCATGAAAAAAAGCCTTGGATAAATATTCCAGATTTAGAGGGAACTATCGAAAGTGAATTTATAAGACCTTTATACACGGGGGCTTCTATTTTACCTTTTCGTTGTCAAGAGCCTGAATTAGCAATTATTCCTTGGAATGGAAAAGTATTGATGGATGGCGAGTCTGAGCTAATTGATTTGTATTCTGGATTATGTGATTGGTGGCGCAAGTCAGAACAGATATGGAATCAACACCGAACCAGTGATCGATTGACTTTACTTGGAAGAATTAATTATCAGAAAGGATTATCCCAGCAGTTTCCTATACCAAAAGAAAGAATATTATATGCAAAGTCTGGAATGCATATTTGTTCTGCAATATTATCCAATAGGCAAGCTATTGTCGATAGTAAACTCTATTGGGCAACAACTGAAAGTAAAGAAGAATCATATTATTTGTGCGCTATTTTAAATGCAGAGATTACAACTCTAGAAACTCGTCCTTTAATGTCTTACGGAAAAGATGAAAGAGATGTGTGTAAGCACGTTTGGCAGCTTAAAATCCCCAAATTTAGTTCAAATTCTAAGTTGCATCTTGAAATCTCAAAAATTGGTAAAGCATTAGAAAAAGAAGTTTCTCAACTTGAACTGAGAGATGTTTATTTTGCCAATGTGCGTCAAGATATCAGAAAACATATAAGAAGTAGTAGCAAAGGGAAAGAGTTAGAAAAATTAGTACAAGAGCTTTTGCTTAGAGGATTTAGTAATGATTAGTCTTGATTTAGGGAAATATGACAATGGAGTGCATTTATTGCAAAGGTACATTGACTAGAAAGACCGCACCATTCAGCATCCAACGACAAGGTTATTATCTACATTGGGACGCAATTCCTGCATGGATTTGTGAGCAATGCGGAGAAGCCTCATTTGAAGCTCATGAAGTTGATCTTCTTCAAAAAGCACTTGCAGATCTAGATCGTAAAAATGCTGAGTTTAAAGAAGCCTAATATTACCTAATCAACCCAAACCTTAACAATTTATTGAGAAATAAAAGTTGATCGATGTTTTTCAAGAACTAGCTGAATTTAGGCAATAGCTAAACTTACCTCTAGCTGGCAGTGAAAGCGATCGCGCTATAGTGGCAAAATTAGAAATAGGAGTCCAGATAAACGATGTTACTTCCTGTTGATACGGTGATCGCTGAAGAAAAACTAACCAAATATCTGTTAGTACTTTTACCTAAAGATGACAAATCACAATTTCTTCAGAAAGCAGGATATACATTAGGAAATTGGCAACAGTTAGAAGCTGATTTGCGATCGCAAATTTTGCCCCAACCTGCCCAATTTTTAGAAAAAACAACATATGGAGACAAATATAAAATTGAAGCAAAACTTAAAGGTGTAAATGGCATAGAGCTTGAAGTTACTACCATTTGGATGATTAAAAATCAACAAGCAAAATTTGTTACATTAGTTCCTAAACGTTCTAGCGATCGGGAGTAGTTATTATTATGAAACCTAAATATCCTTTATTCTCTGAAGTCGTTTTATTGCATGACATCCCAACCCATAACCTGAAACGTGGTTCAGTTGCGATCATTGTAGAACAGTATGCTGTAACTGAGCGACAGCAATATGGTTACAGCCTTGAAGGATTTAACGTCCCAAATGTAACAGTTGAAGTCAATGAATCTCAAGTTACTTCTGTAGAGCAATGGCAAAAAGAAATGGAGATATTAGAAAAGCTTCATCAATTAAGTGTTGTAAAACTGGTTCATTTAGATGCTTATATTGAAAAGTTATTAAATGAAGAATCTACCGATTTGCTAAAAGTGTCTTAGTGTCAATAATTGTCCCTGCGATCGCGAGATCATCAAAATATCTAGAGACCAGATTAAATATATCTTTGCCAGAAGATTTGCAAGAGCTATGGCAAAAATCTAATGGGTTACGTCTATTTGAAGATAAAACCTACGGACAGTCAGGGCTAACTATTTGACCGCCACAAAAAGTTTTAGAACAACAGCAAATTTTAAGACAAGGTTCTGATGAGTTTCAATCTGGAGATTTAATTATTGGTGAGTTTCTTGGTGACTTTGATCTGCTAGTTGTAAGATGCGATCGCAGTTCTGATGAATTTCGACAATTAATCATTTCTCTTCCAATTGACCATCGCTCAGATTGGTACTATCTACCATATCTGTTGCCAGAATTTCTGCAAAAATTTGTTAATAGTCAAGGCGAAAAATTTTGGGAAGCGTAGATTTTATACCCAAATATTTAGCAGCAAACCAATCAAGATGCGATCTTGTGACCTATATAACGTTTAAAATGTTCGCTAGTGCCCACAATGGATCACTGACGAACGAGTATTTGAAGATATGGCAACAAAGCAAGCAGCGATTTTGGTCTTGGCGGATGGTACTTGTTACCGTGGCTATGCGTTTGGCGCATCAGGTACAGCGATCGGCGAAGTGGTATTTAATACAGGTATGACTGGCTACCAAGAGGTAATCACCGATCCTAGCTACCGAGGTCAAATTGTAACTTTTACCTGTCCTGAACTCGGTAATACAGGCGTAAATCCCGATGATGACGAGTCCGATCGCCCACAAGTGCGTGGTGTGATTGCTCGAAACATTACCGCTGTTCCTAGCAATTGGCGATCGCGCCAGTCTTTACCTGACTATCTCAAGGCTCATAATGTGGTGGGCATTGCTGGGATTGACACCCGCGCCCTTACTCGTAAGCTACGATCGCTTGGGGCAATGAATGGTGGCATCTCTACGGAAATTCTTGATCCTGAAGTGCTACTTGCCAAAGTGAAATCGGCTCCTTCGATGCAAGGTCAAAACTTAGCTCAAGAAGCCTCCACCAAGAGCATTTATGAATGGACTGAGAAAACTTTACCTGAATGGGAATTTATTGAGCCATCACAGTTAACAGGTGAAGCGCTGACAGTTGTAGCGATCGACTTTGGCGTGAAGCGGAATATCTTACGTCGTCTTGCTAGTTATGGTTGCCGTGTGATCGTTGTCCCCGCCGATACCCCAGCCGAAAAAATTCTTGATTACAAACCAGATGGCATTTTCCTATCCAATGGACCTGGTGATCCTGCCGCTGTTATTCAAGGCATTGAAACTGCTAAAGCTTTATTAAATGGTAACAAGCCGATGTTTGGTATCTGTTTAGGGCATCAAATTTTGGGCTTATCGATGGGTGGTGACACTTTTAAGCTTAAGTTTGGACATCGTGGACTCAATCAACCTGCTCAAAACCAAGCCGAAAATGCCGATCGCCGTGTGGAAATCACTAGCCAAAATCACGGTTTTGCGCTTACAGGTGAATCATTTGACCAGTCTGCCGCAATGCTGACCCATATCAATCTCAACGATCAAACTGTGGCAGGTTTAGAACACAAAACTCTACCTATTTTTTCAGTGCAGTATCATCCTGAAGCTAGCCCTGGCCCACATGATGCCGATTATCTCTTTGAGCGATTTGTAAACTCAATGCGCCAACACAAAAAAGGCTCTAAACAAGTCGCTGCTTAACTTCCACTGAGGGCGCAAAGCGCCCTTAGCAGGCTTTCCATCTTAATATTTACAATAATTATGCCAATTCCAGTAGAAACACTTCCCACTGACTCTGAAGGACTTTTGAGACTCTTACGCCATAAAGAAGGCACGTGGGTGCAGTGGGGAATTGCCTGTCAAATGTTGCAAAAAATGGGAGAGAATTCTCTCGCGATTTTTGAAAATACGGGATTTGAGCCAGTTCAACAAAATCAGATTGTCGTTGCTTCACAGGTATACGCTAGTCTAAAAGCAGGGAATGCGGCAGATATTGTACTCGCGCATTTTGAGCAAAAAGGAAGCGACATTCTTAATGAGTTGCGCGTACTCAATCAATCAGAAAGAGTGGCGATGGCGACTTTCGCTCTCGAAAAGAATCTTGATGTTTTGGAAGCTAAAGATGTCGTAAAAGCAATTAAGGAAGCTTCTAATGTTGCGAATTTGCCTGAAGGGTTTACGCGCCATCCTGGTGATGCAGTGGTGTTGCAAGTTCTCAAAGCATCACAGGGCAAGTTAGATCCTCAAGAACGCACGAGATTGATTGCGCGCGGATTACGGTTTGCTCATAGCGATCGCGCTAGGGCAGCGATCGAGCGTCTGCTCACCGATATGTCCGCACCTGCAAAGAAGAAAGCACCTAATCTGCCCAACTTCCGTTACGACTCTGAAGATAGTATTCCTCGCATCTTGCCTGTAGTTGGGAGTTTACCGATATCTATTGATGCATTTAAGACCGTTCCCATGGTTGACGAATTAGCTCCCTTTGGAATCGTGCGCTTTTCTGGAGAGTGTGCATGGGCAACTCTGCCTGGTTGGTTTGTAGTCCATGCAGCCCAAGATGGTGTAGTAGTCCTCTGTAATACTGATACATTAAGAGCCGCGATCGCTGAAGCTGAAGTTCTCAGTTCAATTAGCGATCGCCCTGAAGATATCTTGATATTAGTAGATCGTTCTCAACGAGATTGGGATGAAAACAGTTATTTTGCGATCGCTGATGAAAATGGCAATCTCAAGTTTGCATGGTTTGAGTCCAAGCCAGATATGAAGATATTTGGCAAGATCACACTAACTTTGCGCCCCAAACGTTTCTTTGACGAAGCCGCCTCTCAAGATCGCTGGCAGTTTGAGGAATAAGTCTATATCGGTTAAATATCCTGCTAATATCCTGCAAAGTATGGACAAACATATAAA
>JAYVVP010000410.1:0-2571 GCA_043786935.1 Pseudanabaena sp.
GCCGCGTCTAACGCATCCAGCACAATTGATTTACCCGCTCCTGTCTCACCTGTCAGAATGTTAAGCCCAGCATATAGCTCCAGTTCTAAACAATCAATCAGGGCGAAATTTTCAATTTTGAGACTTAGCAGCATATTTTTTCTTGCAATCTAAAAATATAGAAACGACGCATTCAGGCTTTAACAATCTCATTACATACAGCTATTTGCTATCAAACCTGCCACAAATAATAATATAAAACCAATCGCGGAGCTTTGTCCTGCGACCCTTCGGTGGGGTTTATCAACAACTGCTGTGGCTAGCGTGTTGACGATACCAAGCGATCGTATTGTTTATGCCTTGACGAAAATCTACTTGGGCAGTGAAACCAAAAGCTTGCTTAGCCCGCTCGACATCTAGACAACGACGCGGCTGTCCATTCGGCTTATCGGTTTCCCAAACAATTTTGCCATCGTAACCCATCAATTCACAAATTAAATCAATCAAGTCTTTAATCGAAATCTCCAAACCTGTACCAATATTCACAGGCTCAGATTCGTTGTAAATGGCTGAGGCACTGACAATGCCACGCGCTGCATCATCAGAATAGACAAACTCTCTAGTCGGTGTCCCATCGCCCCATACAGAAATTTGGCGATCGCCTCTTAGTTGTGCTTCATAAACCTTGCGAATCAGCGCGGGGATCACATGAGAACTACGCGGATCAAAATTATCTTCAGGGCCATATAAGTTAACAGGTAACAAATAGATACCATTAAACCCATATTGCTGACGGTAGGACTGCAACTGCACTAGCAAAGCTTTTTTAGCTATGCCATAGGGAGCGTTAGTAACTTCAGGATAACCATTCCAGATGTCTGACTCTTTAAATGGGATTGGAGTAAAGTTGGGATAGGCGCAAATTGTACCGATGCAAACAAATTTTTGAACATCAGCTTGATAGGCGGCGTGGATTAACTGCACACCCATGATTAAATTATCGTAAAAAAGTTCAGCAGGTTTCTCACGATTGAGTCCAATGCCGCCCACATGAGCCGCAAGATGAATTATTAAATCTTGTCCTTTAACAACTTTTTCGCAGGTGGCAAGCGATCGCAAATCATCTTCTTTTGAGCGAGGGACAGTGATCAAATCTGGGCTAGCGCCTGCAGCGATAAGTTGGGCGATTACCTGCTTTCCCAAAAAGCCAGCACCACCAGTAACTAAGATCTTTTGATCTTTAAATCGATTTTCTAGCATCGTAAGTCTCATAAATAAGTACAAATAGTTTTAAAACAGCTGCGAAGCAATGCTTTTTAAAACTACCAATTTGAATCTTGTCCAGCATTTCGCATAGTCGCAATATCTTGAGAGATAGTGCCTTTGGGATTAGGTAGTCCCAATACATCCAAATCAGCATCAACCATTAGCTCAACTAAATCTTTGAAAGTAACTTTGGGTTCCCAGCCAAGTTTTTGTTTTGCCTTAGTAGAGTCGCCCAATAGCAAATCAACTTCAGCAGGTCGGAAGTAACGTGGATCGATCTCCACATAGTCTTCCCAGTTGAGATTAACGTAAGCAAAAGACTCTGCAAGAAACTCTCTCACTGAATGAGTCTCACCTGTCGAGATCACATAATCATCAGGCTCTGTCTGCTGCAACATTAACCACATTGCCTCAACATAGTCTTTGGCATAGCCCCAGTCCCGTTTTGAGTCTAGATTTCCTAAGTACAGCTTTTTCTGCTTACCAGCGACTATACGCGCGATCGCCCTCGTAATCTTGCGAGTGACAAATGTTTCACCACGACGAGGTGACTCATGATTAAACAAAATCCCATTGCAAGCAAATAGCCCATAGGATTCGCGATAATTAATTGTTTGCCAATGGGCATAGACTTTGGCGCAAGCATAGGGACTACGTGGATAAAAAGGAGTTTCTTCATTTTGAGGCACAGCTTGAACTAGTCCATACATCTCCGATGAACCTGCTTGATAAAAACGAATTCCTCGTCTGTTACGCTGCTGATAATCGCGCAATGCTTCTAGCAGCCGTAAAGTTCCCATCCCCACTGTGTCAACGGTATATTCTGGAGAGTCAAAACTGACGCGCACATGAGATTGAGCGCCAAGGTTGAATACTTCATGAGGTCGAACTGCTTCTAAAATTCGTCCTAAGGTTGTACCGTCAGTCAGATCGCCGTAGTGCAGAAATAATTTGGTTTCTGGTAAGTGCGGATCTTGATACATATGATCGAGGCGATCTGTATTGATCGTCGAAGTGCGGCGAATGATGCCATGTACTTCATATCCTTTTGCTAGTAAAAGTTCTGATAAGTACGATCCATCTTGACCTGTGATCCCTGTGATCAATGCGCGTTTTGATTTACTCATGAAATATTGTTTGAAAAGACTCAATTAAGATTTCTTTGTTAGCATACCGACAAATTTATAGCGATCGCCAATAAAATCCATAAAAGAGAAGGGAGACTTTACGGCAATGGTTCCGCGTAATGAGTAAGAAAAAGCATTGCAATATATGCCGTATGAAGTTAGTAGTAAAAGATAAACTTTGGTTAAAAATACCAGTGTA
>JAYVVP010000411.1:0-19064 GCA_043786935.1 Pseudanabaena sp.
CTATTTTGCAGCAAACAGGCGCGATGCTTACCACTAGTGCCAATAAGAGTAACTCTCCACCATTACGGAAAATGATCGAAATTGCGGAGAATTTCCCTAAAGTTTTGACTTTGGGTAATGAGATCGATATTAACGAGTTATCAGGTAGTGGTTTGCCATCAACCGTTGTGGAGTGGACTATGGATGGTTGGATAGTTCGCCGACAAGGAGCCGTAAAGTTTAAATAAAAATGGACTTACAGCAATTTGCTTTCAAACCTACCACAAACAATATAAAACCCATTGCGGTGCGAAGCCCTGCGACACTTATGGTGGTGGGTTTGATCAATAACTGCTGTAAAACATTTTTTATTTAGACTTGCCAATCTCGCGAGAATTGTTCTAGTTGTGTCGTAGTTAGTTCTTTCTCTAACCACTGCAATGCTGTTACTTGGCTGGGAAATCTTTGGCTGTCGTAATCTTGGAATATGTCTAGCAAGGAAATGGCGATCACATTTTGTTCTGAAGCTAGAGCCCAACGTTGGAAAAACTGCTCCATTGTCTGGGCTGAAAAAGATGCTTGGAGTTTTTCTAACGCAGTTACTTGATTAGGAAACTTAGTGCGATCATAAACTTTTACAGCATCAGTAAGATTGATTAGTTGTTGAGTGCTTGCTAAGGGAGGAGTTGGCTGAGATGGACTAGAGGGGAAATCTGATAGCAGACTAACTCCTGCGGTCAGATTTGACCAATCTTGGCGAAATTGGACAATATCTTGGGTTAAGAGTTGGCTCTGTAACCACTGCAAAGCTAGATTTTGATTGAGCATTTGGCTATTGTTGTAGCTACCAAAAGCATTTTGTAAAGATGTTGCTGTAGTTGTTTGTCCAGAGGCAATTTGCCAACGTTGTAAAAATTGCTGCAATACTTCTGGTGAAATACTTGCTTGTAAAGTATTAATCGCGGCGGTTTGGTTAGACAACTTAGCGCGACTGTAACTATTTGCTGCATCCACTAAACTGATCGCGTTAGCGGTCAGCATTGGAGTTGGCGTGGTAGTTGAGGGTGCTGGTGTGTTAGTTGATACGGGTGAGACAGGAGAGACGGGTACAAAAATCGACGATGGAGTCGGAATTGGCGCGTTTGTTGTCGGAGCAGTTGAGGTTACAGGGGTTGGTTCGGGCGAGGTGGGACGCACTATGTCGATAACAATTACTGGCTCTTGCGGTGTGGCAGCGGCGATCGCTGGTGCTTGCAACTTTTTCCATGTTTGTTCGCCTACTTTGCCATCGACAGTCAATCCATTAGCGCGTTGAAAAGCTGCGATCGCATCTCTTGTGCCTATACCAAAGTCTCCATCAATGCGACCTTGGTAATAGCCTTTTGCTTTAAGCAGTTGTTGAGCTTGAGTAACCGCTGCTCCTTTTGAGCTTGGTAATAATGTTGGTAATGCATTTACTGAAGGCTGGCTAACTGCCCGAAGTGATGTCCAGCTAGATCTGCCAACGATGCCATCGGTCGTCAACCCATTTGCTTTTTGAAACTTTAGAACCGCGTTTGTAGTGGCAACACCAAAGTCGCTATCAATTTTGCCACTATAAAATCCTTTTTTTAGAAGGAGTTGCTGTAACTCAGTTACAGCATTACCATTGCTACCTTGTCTTAATACAGGATCCATAATCAACCTACGCTGTAATCAGTAATTGGCTCAACATCAGCAAGTATTATCAAACCCAGAAGGTATATGTTTCAAGTCGTCTATATCTCTTCTGGGTTGTTTAAAAATAGAGTACACGAGCAGCTAGTCCTTGCGATCGCAAGAAATGTTTTAAAGATTCAGCAGCTTCTCGATTTGTATATCCGCCCGCATAGATATAGTCACCACGAAATGACTTAGTGACAAATGCGTTAGGGATCAGTTGTTCTACCTGTGCTAAAGCCACCATCCCCCCAGCATTCATCGGAATCGCGGTCACATAGCGATATTGCGCTGAATTTTGAATGCTGGTAGTTGAGTTGTTAGTAGGCAAATAAGTCGGCAATGTTACGAAAGGTGAAGTGTTAGTTGTTTGATTAATTTGATTAATCAACTGATAAGTTTGTTGCGCCGCTAATCCACGTCGTTGCAGTTCTCTTGTCACATAATCTGCGGTCGCCGCGTCAAATGACCCTGCCAAAATTGAAGTCTGTCCATTTATTGACGCAATCACAGGATTGGTTACTACTTGCCTGGCCACATTTAGAGTTACAAGATTATCGCCTGCAATATAGACAATAACGTTGCGTGCTTGGGCATAAGTGCTAGCGATCGCTACATTCCAAAGCCCAAAACTAGCAAGCACCATGCTGATAGTCTTTTTCGTCCAATCAAATATCCTTATCATTCGTAGACCTTTAACGCTAAAACGCCTTAATTGCTCATAAACCCTATCTAAAATTCTATCGCATAGCAGAAGCGCACACTCCCACTATAAATTCCATCCCTTAGCTAATAAACTCATCGAAATCGATTCATGCCATTTCTCTAACAAGATGCCAAATTCTGGCGTATGCAATCCCTTGCACGACAACATCAGTGCGTCTTCACCTGTTACTTCATAATATTTAGGTCTTCGGCCAATTTCCTTAAAACCAAAGCTCTCATATAACGCGATCGCGACATGATTTGAAGCGCGTACTTCTAGGGTTGCCCATTCTAACTGGCGATCGCGGGCTTTTTTGAGCAGTCCCCAGACAATTGACTTACCAAATCCTTGACCTTGATATTCGGGACGTACTGCCAATACGGTTAGATGTGCTTCTTCAAGAATTGCCCACAGACAACCAAAACCCAGTAACTCATGATTTTCAGTAGTTAGGCCTAATACATAACTGCTAGGATTCTCAATTTCACGCTGATAGGCTTCCAAGCTCCAAAAATCACCTAGACAAGCACAATCGATCGCCCGTAATTGCGACAAGAATTCCTGATCAATTTCACTTAAATAAATTCGAGTCGATGCGTGCATATGTTAATGGTTAACTGGTCAATTCTAGCTGTTAGGATTTATGGTGAAGAGCCACCTAGCCTAGCCTTATCCAAACGAATTATCAATAAAAATGCAAGACCTAATGCCTATTGTGTATCTCAGTGTAGTTAGCTTTTTTGCATGGATAGTAAGCACTTTGGCTGGTGGTGGCAGCCCATTTGTCTTAATTCCTCTGGTTAACTTATTAATGGGAGCAGCATCTGTACCACCTGTGATCACGATTGGAATGTTTTTGGGGAACGCTCATCGAGTTTTGCTATTTTGGCGGGAGATTAACTGGGAGCTAACGATGTGGTATGCCCCAGGTGCGATCATCGGTTCATTTTTAGGAGCCTATACATTTACCCAAATACATCTGGACTGGCTGCAATTAATTATTGGTGTGTTCCTAATTGTCAGTGCAGTTCTATTTGCAATTGAAAAAAATCCAGTTATAACTGAGATTAAAACCGATCTTTTAACTGAGCCTCCTGAAGATTCTTTATCAATAAATGAGTCTGAATACAAACTTAAAGCTTGGTACATCATGCCTGCGGGATTTCTCAAGGCTTTTGTATCGGGTCTGGTCGGCACAACTGGTCCTGTGTTAAATCCTTTTTATTTGCGTTATGGACTGGTCAAAGAGCAATTACTCGCTACTAAGGCAACCCATGTTGTAATTATTCATCTAGTCAAAATTATTACTTACGGCGCATTTGCAGCTTTGTCCAGAGAAGAGGTGGTTGCAGGATTAGCGATCGGTATTGCTGCCATACCTGCAAATCTAGTCGGTAAAGCAATTCTCAGTCGGATGAGTCCTGATCAATTTCGTCAGATCGTTTTAGCATTTATGTCAGTAGGTGGAATTTGGATGCTGTGGGGACAAAAAGATTTATTTAAGAGTTGGCTCTCTTAAAGTTTAGAGAAAAGTTTAGATATTAGAAGTGGCGCGAATCTCTAACTCTAATTTTTTAAAATAATGAGTAATACAAAGTCATTTAACCTGTTATTTCAGTAACAAAAGCACAAGTTAACTGATAAAAACAATGAACTAGACAACTAGTGAGACAGAAAAATTATACCTAAGAGGTAGTTTAATTTATGGTCAAATAGGTGTGAAATCCGTACACACAGAATGCTGCTATGGCTATGCTAGTATTAACTCTAACCAGAATGCAGCAAAGTATGGGGAAACGCCATGTTTGAACGCTTTACAGAAAAAGCAATTAAAGTTATCATGCTGGCTCAAGAGGAAGCTCGCCGCCTCGGTCATAACTTTGTCGGCACAGAGCAAATTCTATTGGGTCTAATCGGAGAAGGAACTGGCGTTGCCGCCAAAGTACTTAAGTCGATGGGAGTCAACCTCAAAGACGCACGTATAGAGGTTGAGAAAATCATTGGACGCGGCTCTGGTTTTGTAGCAGTAGAAATCCCTTTTACGCCCCGCGCTAAGAGAGTTCTAGAATTATCGTTAGAAGAAGCCCGCCAATTAGGACACAACTACATTGGTACTGAGCATCTATTACTCGGACTTATTCGCGAAGGCGAAGGAGTTGCCGCAAGAGTTTTAGAAAATCTGGGTGTTGATTTATCCAAAGTACGCACACAAGTAATTCGGATGTTAGGCGAGACTGCCGAAGTCTCCGCAGGTGGCGGTGGGTCAGGACGCACCAAAACCCCTACTCTTGATGAGTTTGGCTCTAACTTGACCCAGATGGCTCAAGATGGCAAGCTTGACCCAGTTGTCGGTCGTGAGAAAGAAATTGAACGAGTAATCCAAATTCTTGGTCGCCGCACTAAAAACAACCCTGTTTTGATCGGTGAACCTGGTGTTGGTAAAACTGCGATCGCTGAAGGTTTGGCACAGCGCATATCTAACAATGATATTCCCGATATTTTGCAAGAAAAGCGGGTTGTTACCCTAGATATCGGTCTGCTAGTCGCAGGTACAAAGTACCGTGGTGAATTTGAGGAACGCCTCAAAAAGATCATGGAAGAAATCCGCACCGCAGGTAATGTGATCTTGGTAATTGATGAAGTTCATACCCTGATTGGTGCTGGTGCTGCGGAAGGCGCGATCGATGCTGCCAACATCCTCAAGCCTGCGCTTGCACGTGGTGAACTCCAGTGCATCGGTGCAACTACTCTTGACGAATATCGCAAGCACATTGAACGTGATGCGGCTCTTGAACGACGCTTCCAGCCTGTCATGGTCGGTGAGCCTAGCGTTGAAGAAACTATCGAAATTTTGATCGGATTGCGTCAGCGTTATGAAGAGCACCATAAGCTCAAGATTGATGACGAAGCTTTAGTTGCTGCGGCTAAGTTAGCTGATCGCTACATTAGCGATCGCTTCTTGCCCGACAAAGCGATCGATTTGATGGATGAAGCTGGCTCTCGCGTACGTCTGATTAACTCGCAGTTACCTCCTGCTGCCAAAGAACTTGATAAAGAATTGCGTCAAGCTCTTAAGGACAAAGATGATGCAGTTCGTAAACAAGATTTTGACAAAGCCGCTGAATTGCGCGATCGCGAAATTGATCTCAAACAACAAATTCGTGCTCTTAGTCAAACCAAAAAAGCCGAAACTCCAGCCGAAGATGCACCTGAAATTCGAGTAACCGAAGAAGACATCGCTTATATTGTCAGTTCTTGGACTGGCGTACCTGTCCTTAAGATTACTGAATCTGAATCAGTCAAGCTCATGCAGATGGAAGAAACACTGCATGGTCGCGTTATTGGACAAGACGAAGCTGTGAAAGCGATTTCTCGCGCTATTCGACGTGCTCGTGTCGGTCTAAAGAGTCCCGATCGCCCGATCGCTAGTTTTATCTTTTCAGGTCCCACAGGAGTCGGTAAGACTGAGCTAACCAAAGCTCTCGCTGCTTACTTCTTTGGTTCTGAAGATGCGATGATTCGCCTTGATATGTCTGAATATATGGAGCGTCACACCGTATCAAAACTGATCGGTTCGCCTCCTGGATATGTCGGCTACAACGAAGGTGGTCAATTAACTGAAGCCGTGCGTCGTCGCCCTTACACAGTGGTGCTGTTTGATGAAATCGAAAAAGCTCACCCTGATGTTTTTAACTTGCTCTTGCAAGTACTGGAAGATGGTCGCCTGACTGATTCTAAGGGTCGCACTGTAGACTTTAAAAACACCTTATTGATCATGACCTCAAACGTCGGCTCTAAGGTAATTGAAAAAGGTGGCGGCGGCTTAGGCTTTGACTTTGCGGCTAATCAAGAAGATGCTCTTTACACTCGTATTCGAGCATTAGTAAATGAAGAACTCAAGCAATACTTCCGTCCTGAGTTCCTTAACCGACTTGATGAAATCATTGTCTTCCGTCAGTTGACTAAGCCCGAAGTCAAGGAGATTGCTGATCTCATGCTCAATGAGTTCTTCAAACGGATGCTTGATAAGAACATTGTTCTGTCAGTTACTGATCGATTCAAGGATCTGCTTGTCCAAGAAGGCTACAACCCTAGTTACGGTGCGCGTCCCTTGCGTCGTGCCATCATGCGCTTGCTTGAAGATTCTCTTGCGGAAGAGATTTTGACAGGAAAAGTGCGTGAGGGTGCATCGGTGCAGGTTGATGTTGATGATGATGGCAAGGTCAAAGTTATTGAACAACAAGCCCTAAGCGCGGGTGAGAATACCCTTCAGTTGCTGCCCTCAGCCTAAAAAAAGATTTAAGCCTTGTGATTGACACAGGGCTTAAAATTTGTAAAATTTATCTAGGCAATAAATTTAAAAAGCCTCAAGAATGCAAACTAGCTTAAATATTGCTGTGAAATCAAATCCTCTGCCGCCTACAAAATTAAAATCTGGTGCAGAGGATTTGTCATCTGCGGAGATGCCTAAAATTATTGTCATACCAGACAATAATGAGGAAATCAATGTTTCTCTTGCTCCTCTTACTATTGCTGACGTTGAGGGGGGTGACCTCAAACCCATTTCTAGCAAACCTGTCAAAAAGTTTCAGCCAGAGCCAACACCCGATCCTGAGATCTGGCAAGTACGATTTAAAACTCTAGATAGCAAACTAAATCTGTTATTGCCAACGGATAAAAAGATAAAGTTAGATCTCAGTAAATCTAATGATAACGCTGACGATAAGCCAGTTGAGACGGTAAATAATCAAACTAATTCGGATATCTCCTTATTAAGCTTGACTTGGGAAGAAATACTTTCTCAACTAGAGCAACGTATGGCAGCGAGTGGGCATGATTGGAAACCGCGCACACAGGTATATCTGCAAGCAGGCGATCGATTGCTTGATACGCGCCAACTACAAGAATTATTCGAGGCATTGCAAAATTATCAGCTTTTGCTGCATTGCATCGTTACAAATCGCCGCCAGACCGCGATTAATGCCTCTAGCATGGGTTTTTCGGTCGAACAAGGCACAATCTTTCGAGAATTATTAGGATTTAATCCAATCCCTGATGCGCCGACTGACGATCCGCTGTACATTAAGATGACCGTAAGATCTGGTACAGAAATTCGTCACTCAGGCAGTATCATTGTGTTCGGTGATGTTAATGCTGGTGCAGAACTAATCTCTGAGGGCGATATCGTTGTGTGCGGTAAGCTAAAAGGCATGGCTCATGCAGGTGTAAAAGGCAATGCTCAAGCCATAGTTATGGCTTTGCACCTTGATGCAACCCAAGTCAGGATTGCCAGTTTTATTGCCCGTGTTGAGAGTCCCAGTACTTCTTTCTGTCCAGAGGTCGCATTTGTGAGTAGTCAAGGCGCACCTGCGATTCAAATTGTCCAAGTTGTTGACTTTTCATCATTTAATCATTTCACGCTAAACTATCTTTCGCTCAATCAGTAACCCCTAAACATGAGTCGCATTATCGTTGTTACCTCTGGTAAAGGTGGTGTTGGCAAGACCACATCTTCAGCAAATCTCGGCATGGCACTCGCCAAACTAGGACGCAAAGTGGTTTTAGTAGATGCTGACTTTGGTTTGCGAAATCTTGATCTTTTATTGGGATTAGAAAATCGCATCGTGTATACCGCCCTAGAGGTGATTGCGCGAGAATGTAAGCTTGACCAAGCTCTAGTCAAAGATAAACGTCAACCGAATCTGTCTTTGTTAGCGGCTCCGCAAACTCGTAATAAAACCGCGATTACAGCAGCGCATATGAAGGCGTTGGTTGAAGTTTTAAGCCGATATTTTGATTATGTCTTGATTGATTGTCCCGCAGGAATTGAGTCAGGTTTTCAAAATGCGATCGCGGGGGCAAAAGAGGCGATCGTGGTGACAACTCCCGAAATTTCGGCGGTGCGAGATGCCGATCGCGTGATAGGACTATTAGAATCGAATCGGATTACTGATATTAAGCTGATAGTGAATCGCATCCGACCTGCCATGGTCAAAAATAATGACATGATGAGTGTCGAAGATGTACTCGATATTTTGTCAGTCAAATTAATTGGCGTAATTCCAGATGATGAACAGGTGATCGTTTCTACTAATAAAGGGGAACCATTGGTTTTGGCTGAGAAGCTATCACTGGCTGGCATGGCTTATATGAATGTGGCAAAGCGACTTGAAGGCAGGGAGGTCGAGTTTTTAAAACTGGAAACTCCGCCTAAAGGCATTTTTGCTCGTCTAACAAACTGGATTAGTGGAAACGCCTGAGGCTTGAAATGATTTCAACATTGCTCGATCGCCTATTTCAAAGAACTAATGTCCCTAGTGGAGCGCAAGTCAAGCATCGTTTGAAATTTATTTTAGCGCATGATCGAGCGGCAATCGAGCCACAAGTGTTTGCGAATATGCGTCAAGAGATTATGCGTGTGGTCTCAAAATATGTCGAGCTTGATGAAGCTACGCTTGATATTCGTTTAGAATCTGACAAGCGGATGACAGCTTTAATTGCAAATTTACCGATTCGGATGGTACGAGAAGATTTGCCCGATCTTCAGGCTCTCTTTGATGAGACACCTCAAAAATCTAGTAATGTCGATCAACCTGATGCGTTAGTAATCGAAATGGATCTATCGGCAGAAGATGCGCTTGATGCGATCGCTGCGAAAGAGAGTACAAAACCTGTACTAGAAAATACTGAGCCAGAGAATGTTTCGGTAATTGCAGAACGGACTAATGAAATAACTAGTAAACTAAGGACTGCGGCAAATAAGTCACCCACTAGTGAGGTCAGTAATGATCGTGCTGAAGTTGACACAGATATAACAGAGCAACCTATTATTTCTGATGTTTCTATTACTTCCAATGATGCAATAGAAAATACTAATGAGGAAGAGCAACCAAGCGACCAGTTAGAGTTGTCATTAGGATTGCCTCATATTTCAGAATCTCAAGAAGTAGTAATTGAGGAATCTCCAGAATTTTATAATAAAGCACAAGAATAATGGAGCTATAACAGTTACCACAGAATGACACTCAATGTAAAATTATTGAGGGAAGATTTTATTTAGAGAAGTGGATAATAGATAGATTTTGGAACAGTTCCCATTTGATTTTAATGATTTACCAACGCCAGCCTATTTGGTGGGTGGATGGGTGCGCGATCGCCTATTAAATCGTCAAGGTAAATATCTTGATTTAGATTTTGTATTGCCAGAGAAGGCGGTAGAGACCGCTCAAGCAATTGCTCGTAAGTATAAAGCAGGATTTGTGGTGTTAGATGCTGATCGCCAAATTGCACGAGTTGTATTTAAAAATGGAACAGCGGATTTTGCTCAACAAATGGGTAGTAGTCTAGAAGCAGATCTGGGTCGGCGTGATTTTTGTATGAATGCGATCGCGATTGAATGTCATCAAATAGAGAAAGACTTCATCGATCCATTCGATGGGATTGGCGATTTGGAAGCAAAAAGAATTAGAATGATTGCACCTGAGAACTTAGCAGATGATCCGTTGCGAATTTTGCGGGGATACAGACAAGCAGCTCAATTAGAATTTGAGATAGAAGATTTAACTCAACAGGTTTTGATAAAATTTGCACCGAGATTAAAATCTGTAGCTGCTGAGAGGGTACGAACAGAACTAGGTTATTTATTGTCAATCTCAAATGGAAGTCAATGGATGATCGCCGCAATTAGTGATCGCATTTTAGAGGATTGGTTGCCTCCTCAGCATTTGAATTTAGATAGATTTACTAAGATAGAAAATGCTATTTCTAGACTGTTGTCCAAATATCCTAATTTACAATTATTTTTTAATAGGCAATTATCAGGCGATCGCTATGCTCTAGTAATTGTGAAATTAGCAGCGTTAACTAATAGCGCAACTGCTTTAGAATTACTTGGTCTGAGTCGTGCTGAACAACGATGGCTGGTGGGTATTTTGCGCTATCTACCTCAATTTATTACTCTTTTGGATAGTGCTTCACTAAAAGACCAATATAAATTCTTTCAGCTAACTTTAGAGTTTTTTCCAGCGATCGCGGCTCTTGCCCTAGCTAGTGATTATGATTTCAAAGCGATCGCGACTTGGTTAGAGCGTTGGCTAAACCCTGATGATGCGATCGCCTACCCTCCATCTTTAATCACTGGCGACAATCTGCGACAAGATTTGGGAATAGCACCTAGTCCTAAGATTGGACAGTTGTTAGAAAGTGTCAAAATTGCTCAAGTGGAAGGAAAAATTCAAACTAAAGAAGAAGCGATCGCTTTTATTAAAGCAATACTATAAATTCAGTGAAGGTAATCATGCTAAAAACAAGCAGACCTCCAAAAATTAATACAGCAATTTACTTTCCAAACTGCCACAAATAAGAATATAGAACCAATTGCGGGGCTTCGCCATGCGAACCTTCTTGTTGTGGGTTTGATCAACAACTGCTGTAAATCAGATAAATTAATAAATTAGATAATTGTCAGAGTTAATATCTAATACTTCAGATTTAGAAAAAGGACAAGACTTGGGGGAAGTTGCTAAGGGGAGCTGAGTTTCCACAGAAGCAGCTTTACAAGCAGCGTCATAACATTCATCGAATACAACATCAAAATGGCGCTTCAGGCTAGGACTACTTTTAAAAGCTTTATTTAATCTTCGAGAATGTTCGATAATTGTATAAGCCCAACTGGTAGAGCGCTTTTGAGATTGGTAATTCCACTTAAGCAGATGTTGTAATACTCGAATTAGATTATTTTCTATTGCGTCTTTTTCGCTGCGACTCATACCTTCAACTTCTTCCAGCAAATTTTCAATATCTAATTGGTCTAGCTTTTTTTCTTTAAGTAAAACCATTGTTTCCTCTAACCAAAGATTAAAGTCAGTTTCATAGAGTGTTTTTACAGCAATCATTTTGTAAATCCTAGTATGAAAAATTAATATCCTTATGAAATTATACTAAAGTTACAAGGTGTACTTTTACTGCCTTTATCTTTTTAAATTCTAACTAGTTCTGAGCCATTGATAGACTTGCGAACATGAATTTGAGTAGGTAGGCGATCGGCTAGAGATTGAATATGGGTAATCACACCGATTAAACGATCTTGTTGACGGAGAGATTCGAGGATTTGGGTAACACTTTCGAGGGTTTCACTATCGAGAGTTCCAAAACCTTCGTCCAAGAAAAGGCTGCCAAGTTCGATTCCCATTGATAATTTTTCTGATAGGGCAAGCGCCATTGAGAGAGAAGCAGCAAAGGTTTCACCGCCTGAGAGAGTGCGAACACGGCGCTTTTCGCCGCCATTCCAGTTATCTGACACCCAATAATCGCCATTTTCGATTTGGAGGATGTAGCGATTGTCAGAAAGTTGTTGGAGTAAGACTGAGGCACGGTTGGCGAGTTCTTGCTGGAGACTATCGAGAATATATTCTTGGAATTTATTAGATTGCAGATCTTGCGCGAGGGTGTGATAGGTTTGCTCTTGAGCTAGTAAAGAGTTTTTGCGGTCTTCTAGCTCTTTGGATTCATGACGTTTTTGTTGAGCTTGTTCCAGCCATGCTTTGATGGAAGCGCGATTTTCACTAGCATGATGCAAATCTTGTTCAGTTTGTTGTAAATCCTCGCGCAGTTGCGCGATCGCCTGTTCATCAGTATGTTGATTAGCGATCGCCTCAGTGATAATTTGCAACCGAGTGGTTAATTCTTGCTCTTGACGCTGATAGTTCTCGATTTCTTGTTGCCATGATTCCATTTGCGATCGCGAAACTTGCGATGTGAGAAATTCAGATTCTCTAAAATTTAAAGCTGTGAGTTCTGTTTGCCAAGTTGCTTCTTGATTAGCTTTCTCAGAAATTGCCAGATCGTAATTTTCTTGGGCTTTAGTTACAGCGGCTTCGCTTTTAAAAAATGTTTCACGAGCTTTTTGATAAGCTGCATCGATCTTTTGCAAATGATCGCTTAGCTCTGATTTTGTTTGCAAAATTGTCTGACGCAAGACCGTGTAGCTTTCACCAGCAGTAATTTCTTGCAACCGGTGTAAAATTTCTTGCAGTTGCGATTGACGGTGCGATCGCTCTTGTTCGGCTTTTTGCGATTCTATTTGCGTTAACTGGAGACTTTCTTGCGCGCTTTTAAGTTTGTTTTCGGAATTTTTAGAAGAAATAGCAGTTTCTTTCTGTTCGGCAATTAGTTCTTGATATACAACATCTTGACTTTCTAATATTTGGCGATCGCGAATAATATTTTTAGCTTGCCATTCCATTTCCAGAATTAGATCAATCTGATTATGGAGTTTTGTAGCTTGAGCTTTTAAATCAATAATCTCTTGACTTTGTAATTGCAATTGCTGCTCATATGCTTCTATATTAGCCTCAGTTTTTACCCTGTCCTCTCGTAATTTTGCAAGTTGTTGCTCAGAGATATCTTTCTGTTTTAACAAGGCAGTTGTATCAATCAATTCTATTTCTAAAAGATCGGGCAATCCTTCGATAGAGTAGAGATTATTACAAATAGGACAATTATCGCCGTCATGCAATTCAGCACGTAAAGCATTGACGTGATTGCTTTGCAAGGCTTGTAAATTTGAAGATTCTGCTTCTCTGAGGGCAGTACTTACATTTTGGAATTCATTTATAGCTTGAGCGATCGCCTGTTGAGATTTTTCTAACTGCTGCGTTAGTTTATCGATTTCTAATTGTAATTGGGTAGCTTTTTGTTGTTGCTTAGCTAGAGTGTCTTGCCGCATTTGCCACTGAGTAAGAGGTTCGGCAACTTGACGCAGGTTTTCAAGGCGCTTGGGATCGGTGAGAGAATTGGCGATCGCAGTTTCAATCTTTTGTAATTTTTTATTAGCGATTTGTAATTCGGTTTCAGCTTGCTTTGTGGCTCTTGTCGCTTTATCTAGAGCTTGCGATCGCTCTAAGGCATTTTTGTTAGCCCGTTCTAACTCTGCTTCACATTGCTGTTGTTGAGTATTGAAAGATTCAGCTAGAGCTAGATTACGTTCTTGTGCTTCAATTGCGGTTTGAGCTTCAATGTGGGCGACACGAGATTGCTCAAAGATTACTTGCTGATTTTCTAGCTCTAATTTTGCAGCGTTCAAGTTTTGATTGGTAGTTTTGAGATCAGCGATCGCTATTTCAACTCGCTTACGATTAGCTTCTACTAGTGTCCAAGTCCCTACAATAGAATTAGCTAATTGAGCATTGCGAAACTGATTTTCTAAAGCTTGAATTTTAGGGACCTCCTGTTGTAGTCTTTCTAATTTTGCTAAAAAGTCTTTATGTTGATTGATTTGAGCAAATAATCTTTCTTCTGCTTCTAATACCTTACGACTTTGCTTTGATTTAATATCTAATTGAGGAATAGAAATCTCGAAACTGTCTAGTTCCGTTTGCTGAGCAATCACCTCCTCATTTGTTGGCGCTTGCATTGCTTCAAGAACTTTATCTAAACCTTCGCGTTCGGCTTTAAATCGACTCGTGCGATCGCTTGCCTCCTTTCGCATCTGTTCAAAGATCTGGAATCCTGCTAACTGTCGTAATATCTCCCGACGCTTACTAGCTTCACCTTTGAGGAACTCATCAAACTGTCCTTGGGGCAAAATGATCACACGGGTAAATGTCTTAAAGTCCATGCCGATAATCTCTGCGACATTTTGTGTACTACATCTTTCCCATTCTTCGCCAATTAATTTTTCTAATATAAAATTTGGAACAGCAGTTTTGCCACGATTGCGCCATGTGCGTACAGCCTTGTATTGAACTTGCCGCATCAAAAACCGAAATTCTACTTTTAATTGCTTAGCCCCTTGGCTGACTAATTCCTTTGGTGAGCTTGGCTTTTGAGATACTTCGTCATATAGGGCAAAGGTGATGGCATCTAGTAGCGAAGTTTTCCCCGCGCCTGTTGCACCTGTGATCGCAAATAAATCAAGAGTGGAGAAATCTAAAACTTGACGAGAGCGGAAACTAGTAAATCCTTCGACAATTAATTCAAGCGGGCGCATGGCTAAACTCTATAGTTTCTACAGAGTTTACTCTAAGTCAAACCTGATCGCCTCAACGATCTATCTCCTAAAGGTTTTGATTAATCTATACAATTCCCAATGACGATGCAACTAAATGTCCACAGGCAAAGCCTGAAAATGCTACAGCATTTAAACCCTGCCCTGGAAAAGTACTATCCCCAACACAATACAAATCAGGAATCGATGTGCGATTAAAAGGCATCCCTAGAAGTCCCCAAGGCTTATCTTTAGGAATTGGTCCATAGGTTCCATCTATGCGACCTAGAAAGCGGCGATGACTGCGTGGTGTGCCAATTTCTTCATAGTCTAGACAATTTTCTAGTTTTGGAAAAATTGCTAATAAGCGATCGCACAACTTGTCAGCCGCCGCTGTTTTCTTCTGTTCATATTCAGAAGCAGTCAAACCTTCCCATTCACTCATCCAACTAGGCGTGAAAGCATGGACGATGTGATAACCATCAGGCGCAAGCGATCGATCCAGCAAGGTGGGAATCGATACAAAAATAGTACCCTGTTCCTTTTGCATGTCTTCCCAATCTTCGAGCAAAATATGATGACAAGCTGCATGATCAGGGATTGCGGAAGCTGCAACACCGAGATGTAAGCTGAGGAAACTAGGAGATTTTTGATAACGTGATTGCCAGCCTTTTTCGCCACTAGGCAAAGGTTCATCCTTGAGCAAATTCCCAAAAGTATCCCAGCGCGTGGCATTAGAAACTACTTTCTTAGCATAAAGAATCTCTCCATTTGCCAGTTTCACCCCGATCGCATCTTTGCCAGACTTAGCTTTAGGAATAATCTGGGTAACGCGCGCACTATAACAAATCTTGCCACCAAATTCCTCTAATCCTTCCGCTAGTTTCTCCGCAATCTTACCCACGCCGCCCTTCGGATAGTTGATACCTCCATAGTGGCGATCGCTAAATACCATACCCGCATTAATTGCTGGAGTGCGATCGGCTGGAACCACTGACCAGCAATAACATTCCATATCGATAAATTGCAATAGTTCAGGATCGCGAATATATTTCTTAGCAATATCACCCGCATTTTGGGGCAAATAAGCAGCCAAGCCTAGACAAGCTAAAGGATTCTGAAAAAATACTCGCATCAAGTAGCGCCATTCTTCTAAAGACAGTAACTCGATCGCATTTAAACAATTAAAAATCTTCCAGCATTCATCGTAAAACTTACGAATACCTTCGCGCTCATGGGGAAAGCGATCGCTTAATTCTTGCAAAAACTTCTCATAATCGCGATGCACCTCGATCTCCAGATTATTCGGCAAATGGTAATGGATCTGCACAGGATCAGAGATCGTCTCCATTTTCATATTCACTGCTGCTAACGCACGGGTGAGGAGATTGGTCGTGCCGCGATCGCCAAAACCAAAGATCATCGATGCGCCCACATCAAAACGGTAGCCATTGCGCTCAAAATAGCCGCCGCTCCCCCCTGGAATCAAATAGCTCTCTAAAACAATTACGCTGGCTCCCTTAGCCGCCAATTGCGTCGCCGTGACCAATCCGCCAATTCCTGAGCCAATTACAATTACATCCGCATCGAGTGTTTGCGCCATTACATTTCTTAATCAAAATCTCTATTTACTATACAGTTTTAAAACCTATTGCATTCTAAGTATTTGGCTGTATATTTTTCCTAAAATTTGCCTCAGCCCCAATATGGTAAATTGTAATCTTCAGATAAGCGTGGTATTGCTGAATGAAATCTGGTTTGCAGAATGGGCAACTTATAAAATGGAAAGATGATCGGGGATTTGGTTTCATTCAACCTGTAGATGGAAGTCAAGATGTTTTCCTGCATATTTCTGAAATAAAAGACTCAACTCGCCGTCCACAAGTAGGGGACACAGTTTATTACTATGTTGTCAATAAAAATGACAAAGTTTGTGCAAGCAATGCGTTCATATTAGATGCCCGCAATAAGTCAATAGCTCAACACAAAAAAGTCTTATCTAGTTCCGCATCTTCATCCTCATTTCCAGTTATAAGAATGCTGTTAATATCAGTTTTACCTTTGGCTGGATCGATTCATTTTGCTTGGAGAATAGCCACCATACTGCCACCCTTTAACCTACTTCCATTTATTTTCTATGCTGGATTAAGTCGGATCACATTTATCTTATATGCTGACGACAAGTATCGAGCGGAGCATGGCAAATGGAGAACTTCAGAGGCGGTACTACATTCATTTGAGCTAATGGGTGGATGGTTAGGAGGATTTATAGCTCAGCAAAAACTGCGTCATAAAAGCCGTAAAAATTCGTATCAAGTTGTATTTTGGACAATTGTAATAATCCACCAAATTGGCTGGTTAACTTGGTTTCTTTTTCATAAGGCAATAATCCGTTAAAGCAATATCCCAAAATTTAACACAGCAGCATCTAATTACTAAACAGGCAAAACGCTGCTAACTATCGCTTTGTCTGCTAATCTAAAATTTGGTATCTACTATACAAAATTTCATCATGGCCGATCGCCAAATCCTGCTTGACTTTGAAAAGCCCATCGTTGAACTAGAAACTCGTATCGCCCAAATTCGCGAGCTAGCGAATGAAAACGATGTCGATATGGTTGAGCAGATTCACCTTTTAGAGCAACGAGCCGAGCTTTTGCGGCGTGAAATCTTTTCGGGACTGGGGGCTATGCAACGAATGCAGATCGCTAGGCATCCGCGTCGCCCCAGCACCCTCGACTATGTACAAGCAATCACTGATGAGTGGATGGAGTTGCATGGCGATCGCCGAGGTAATGACGATCCTGCATTAGTTGGTGGGCTGGCAAGAATTAATGATCGCCCTGTAGTAATTTTGGGGCATCAGAAGGGGCGCGACACCAAAGACAACATGACCCGTAACTTCGGGATGGCTTCGCCTGGGGGGTATCGCAAAGCGTCTAGACTAATGGATCACGCTAATCGTTTTAAGTTGCCAATTATTACCTTGATTGACACGCCTGGGGCATATCCTGGGGTATCAGCCGAAGAGCAAGGACAGGGTGAAGCGATCGCGGCTAACTTGCGTCAGATGTTTGGTTTGGGTGTGCCAATTATTTGCACTGTGATTGGTGAGGGCGGCTCAGGGGGCGCATTGGGGATTGGCATTGGGGATCACATTATGATGTTTGAAAACTCAGTCTATACCGTCGCTACGCCTGAAGCTTGTGCCGCAATCCTTTGGCGTGACTCGGCAAAAGCGGGTAAAGCCGCCGAAGCTTTAAAAATTACCGCTCCAGACTTAAAACGCTTGGGCATTGTTGATTATGTAATTGATGAACCTCTCGGTGGAGCGCACCGATTGCCACTAAAAGCTGCCGAAAATCTTAAAGCGGCTTTAGTCGAAAACCTTGAGCGTTTGGGTAAATTGGGAGTTGAGGATTTACAGGAGCTACGTTATCAAAAATTCCGTAAGATGGGCGTATTTCTTGAATCATGAGCATAAAAGCACCGACTTGCGCCACCTTTGTCTTGATAGGTTTGTTAAACTGATGGCTATGCGACTAGTCCAAGCCAAAGCTGAATTTTCATGACAAATGCCAATCTGCCCCGCCGTGAAAGTTTGGTCAATCGTTTAATTTTTGGGCTGACCACTAGCACCTCTCTCTTAGCAACCGCTGCGCTGATCTTGTTGTTGCATGTACAGCAAGGTACACCAGAATTAGAAGCATTCACCACATGGTTAGCGATCGTCATTCTCTCGGCGGGTTTAGGTTCTAGCTTATTTGTCGCAATCTCGATTGTTCGCAGCATTCAACCACCGCTTACAGAACTTGCTGAAACTGCCGAAGAACTATCTACAGGTAATTTATCAGCGCGATCGCACTTAAATCGTGCTGATGAAATCGGCGAATTTGCGAAAGTATTTAATCGCATGGCAGCGCATCTCGAAATCAAGACTGCTACCCTCGAAGCTCGTGATATTCAGTTTGCGCTTCAATCGCTTGATCTCGTTTTAGTAAACACTACCGATCAATACAAATTGATTAAGGCAAGTCTTGAAGAAATTTGTAAACTGACAGGCGCTCAATTAGGTAGTATTTATCTCTGGGAAAATCCTAATTCACGCCCTGAAGGATGTCTTGTATTAGCCGCCGAGTGGGGCTATAAGACTAGTCAAGCACTAACAGAAATCACTCTTGGGGAAGGCATCATCGGTCAAGCAGGGCAGTTAGAAGAAGCGATCGTTTGGGAAGGCGATCGCCTTAAAGGACAAACCCTTGTTTATCGTACTCCTGTTGGCGATCTGTTGCCCCAGAGTCTCTCTGCATATCCGCTTATGCTCAAGCGCAGCCTAGTCGGAGTTCTATTTTTAGGTAGTCTTACCCCTCTTTCCGAACGCGGACAAAATATTTTGCAATCGATCGGTCGTCGTCTTGCCACAGCCATTAGTAATGCTCAGAGTATCGAGATGATCGCACGTCAGCGCGAAGAATTAACCACCGTATTCGAGCAACTTGCCGATGGGGTATTACTCAGCGATCCCGCAGGACGGATTCTCAAAATTAATTCCGCAGGACGCAAAATTCTTAGTTTTAATACTTTGAACTCAGCAAATGGAGTCTCAGCCTCGCCCGTAATTGCTAAATCAATGGAAGAGATTGTCAAACAATTTGACATTAGGCATCAGGATGGCGAGCCTGTGGATTTAGCAAA
>JAYVVP010000412.1:0-2563 GCA_043786935.1 Pseudanabaena sp.
CACATCTAATGATCCTTTAGCTATTTCAACCCAACGACAAGAAATCGTTGCTATGCTGGAACGACAATTTGCTAGTAGCCCCTCATCTGACTCCTAGCATCATGAACAGGTAGGCTCAAAGATGACGATTGAATTCCCTATCTCCACTGGCGGTGCTGACTATGCGGCTCGACGCAACCAATTGCGAAAACAACGCCGCTTTCGGATCTTTCAACGCATTTGGCAGTTGACGTTTATTACAGGACTGACAGGCGGGATGCTGTGGGTAGCTATGCTGCCAGAGTGGCAGTTACGCAGTGCTAATCAAATAGAAATTGAGGGTAATAGTCTTCTTTCTAAAGAAATAATCAAAAAAGCTTTACCGATCCAATACCCTCAGTCAATTTTTCAAATTCAGCCTCAGGCGATCGCTACCCAACTAGAAGCATCTGCCCCAGTTTATAAAGTTTTAGTTTCGCGCACCATTTTTCCCTCAAAGCTGACTATTCAGGTGCAAGAACGTTTGCCGATCGCTAACTCGATACGTAAAGGTCAGCAAGGATATCTTGATGCCGAAGGTATATGGATGCCATCTAAAGCTTATCCGTCCTACATAACCAAACCAAATCTCGTAGTTTTAGAACCAACTAATCGCGCGATCGTCCAATGGTCAACTCTTTATCGCCAAGTTAGCCAAAGTCAGGTTAAAATTTCGCAAGTAGATGCACGAGATGAATCAAATTTGATTTTGACTACCGAACTAGGGCTAGTATATTTCGGTACATATAAGCAATCGCTGTTTAGTACACAGTTAGAGACGCTTGATCGGATGAGAACATTGACCGACAAATTAAAACTAAAAAGTTTTAATCACATTGACATAAGCGAGCCAAGTGACCCAATTTTAGAAATGAACACACCATTAAAAGATAAATCTTCTGAAACAAAATCTTAAATCGTCGTTTTAAGGCTATTATTATTTTTTTCTAGTAAGTTTAAATTTTCACTCGAACTTCAGGCGAGGATGAAATTAAAACTTGACTAAATCTAGAAGATATTTGTAAAGATGCTCCTATTTATGACATCTTTCAGTATAAAGATATCTTAAAAAGACTAGTCGGATTTGAACTCAAATGGTTCGGAAAACGGAGAAGTAGACGTGCAAATGGATGAACTTTCTGAGTTTTCAAATAACTCTAGACTACACCTGAGCCACTCTCATAATCGGATGAAGCAGCAGTTAGGCGTTGATGCAAAAGCGGATAATATCATGTTGGGCAGTGTTGCAAAAATTAAAGTAATTGGTGTTGGTGGCGGTGGCGGCAATGCTGTAAATCGCATGATCGCTAGTGATGTGATCGGTGTAGAGTTCTGGTCGTTTAATACAGATGCTCAAGCATTGTTACAGTCATCCGCTTCTAAGCGCTTTCAGATGGGTCAAAAGCTGACTAGAGGTTTAGGGGCGGGTGGAAATCCTGCGATCGGGCAGAAATCTGCCGAAGAATCTCGTGATGATATCGCCGCAGCCGTCGAAGGGGCTGACCTAGTATTTATCACGGCAGGTATGGGTGGTGGAACTGGTACAGGAGCCGCACCAATTATTGCAGAAGTAGCCAAAGAGGCAGGCGCACTCACTGTCGGTATTGTTACGCGTCCTTTTACCTTTGAAGGAAGACGACGTGGACAGCAAGCTGAAGAGGGGATAGCAGGATTGCAAAGTCGCGTTGACACTTTGATTGTGATTCCCAACGACAAATTGTTGTCTGTAATTTCTGAGCAAACTCCAGTCCAAGAAGCTTTTCGCGTGGCTGATGATATCCTGCGTCAAGGCGTACAAGGCATATCTGACATCATTATGATTCCAGGCTTAGTTAACGTTGACTTTGCCGATATTCGCGCCATAATGGCAGATGCAGGCTCGGCAATGATGGGTATTGGCATTGGCTCAGGCAAGTCTAGAGCCAGAGAAGCAGCAATGACAGCAATTTCTTCACCTTTACTTGAAACCTCAATCGAAGGCGCTAGTGGTGTCGTATTTAATATTACAGGCGGCGAAGATATGACCCTTCATGAGGTTAATGCCGCTGCCGAAACAATTTATGAAGTTGTCGATCAAAATGCCAATATTATTTTTGGGGCAGTGATTGATCCTAAATTAGAGGGAGAAATTAGAATTACAGTAATTGCAACTGGCTTTGCTCCTAGAACTCATCCAGCGATTCCACCGCAAATTTTTAAAAGAGAGCAACCTCAATCGTTTACTGCTACACCTAGAACTTCTGCGCTGCCACTTCCTAGCACTTCACAATCTGAAATTAAGCTTAGTAAGCCTGGACTAGACATTCCAGATTTTTTGCAGCGTCGTCGCCCACCAAAATAAAATCTAGAAAGTAGAGATGGCGTTTTGTGTTCATCTAATTTTTCAATCTTATCTAGAAAATTTATCTAATTTAATCGTTAACAGACGTTGCGAATAGCTAATTAGGCATGACAATAAAAGTATGGCTATGTTACCTCCTGATAAACCGCTGTGACACACTTAACGACTAATAGGTATGGACTCCAGAGACTACCATCTCTAAAT
>JAYVVP010000413.1:0-2562 GCA_043786935.1 Pseudanabaena sp.
GATAATTTTTGGTGATATGGCATAAATCTATGCTCACGCTACAGACTGTCGTTGTCGGCTATTTCTCTAGTTGTTTGCCTTTTTTTGTGAGGGAGCGGCGCTGGGAAATCTAGGAAACGCATACTACTCTCTTGGCAAATATGACAAAGCGATATCGCAAAAAGAACTAGAAATTCTATTACTGGTCAGCTTTTTTTACGATCAGGAATGGATTGTAAGAGATTACTTATGATTGAAGACTTCTAAAGTTTGGCGACTAAACTGGCGCAGGTTTTCTGCTCCGTCATCCATTGGCATCTTATCCCCAAAAAAGTTCCAGTTGTCCACTGTCGAAAATCGCCATCGTTCGCCTTTATAGTCATGTCCGCTTGCTTCCACTCCGATCGCTCGCAAATCTCCATCGACAGGATCTTCATATAGTCGAATTTGGAAGAGAATGCTGCGAACCTTTAGCCGCCAACTTACCCCTGGAAAATGGAAGCCGACATCAATCGAGTCAGGATCAAGTAATTTGCGCGTATCCAAATTATTTAGCCAAGGTTTTAGGTCAGAGCGCGCGGCAGGGTAAATCGCTTTAAATAAATTGACAATCGTGGCAATTTTTGTCGCTACTTCGACATTTCTAGCTTGTTCGGCTGCATTCACGAGCAAGACCCTCAAATAAAACTTATGTATAGACAAAAAGCCTAAATCCATTGTTCCTAAATTAGCAGTTTTTTTAACGCCTTACTGGCACTAGATCGGGAGTATCGGCAAAGTTTGGCAATACAGTAGGATCAAGACTCAAGCGATCAAGCAACTTGGCAAATTCTTTACAGCACTCAGCAGAGCTTTGCAAGATTTGATCTTGAGAGAACTTGATAATAATCCAACCTAAATCAATTAAAAAACGCTCAGCTAAATCATTTTGCATTAAAAATGGCTTATTCTCCGAAGACCTACTAACTTCGATCGCCACATGCAAATTCAGATTAGGATCAATATAGGTCAGTGCAGGAGACCAATTAAAATCAATACTGGGAATATGTAGCTTTACTCCTTGATAGATTGTTCCCGATAGATGTTGCTGGAGTGTAATCCCAAATCGATAAATAACGCCTTCAATAGCTTGTTCATCGGTTGGTTTAGCATTCCCAAATGGATTACTACTTTTGCTCAAGGCGATCGCATTTTCGCTAGGAGGTAGCTTTGCAAAGAAACTCCGAAATTGCTGACGACGCAACCCAAGTAAGCGCTCTGGAGCATGAGCGATCGCTAATTCTCTCTGATATTTAATTTCTTGATGGGAATAAGCTTCTAATTGTAATAAATATTGCTGAAAAGTATCTTGATATTTTTTATATCGTCTTTTGTAGGTCTGAAACTGGTATCTGATCCGAAAGATAATTGCGACAGTCCCGACGATTAGCAACATGATGCCTAACTCTTTAGCTGGTAACGTAATTAGGGCAACTATGACAATTAGACCGATGGTCAAAAATACAGTTTCTTGAATATGAATAGGACTAGGCTGACTATGAGAAGGTACGCTTGGCAATTGGATATTAAATTCAGGCGCAGCAGGCTTAGCTTGAGCGATTCGCTGTACTTCTGGGGGAATAAGGATAACAGGAAACTGGCGCATCGATAATTAGCCTGAATGGTCGATTAGATGTAATTTTACCGTGATTTACTAGTTACAAATAAAGAGGACACTTTGTACCCTCTTTATTTGCGACTTATTTGCGAGATTTAAACGTTTTCTAATCCTGGAATCGAGCGATATAGATGAATATACTTGTCGGCTGAAGCTTGCCAACTGAAGTTACAACTCATCCCACGTTGTTGAAGCGATCGCCAAGCATCGGTATAGCGATAACTTTCCCATGCTCGTACCATACAGGTGTATAGATCCAAAGCCTCGTAACGGTCAAAGCTAAAGCCTGTCCCTGTCTGACTAATTGGATCGTGGAATGATACGGTATCGACTAATCCGCCTGTACGACGGACAATCGGTACACAACCATAGCGCAAAGCAATCAATTGACTAATTCCGCAAGGCTCAAACCGACTTGGCATCAAAAAGGCATCTGTACCTGCGTAAACACGATGGGAAAGTGCGGAATTAAACAAAATTTGGGCTGACATCCGACCAGGGTAGCGCGATGCAATCTGCCATAGTTGCGATTCGTAATAGCGATCGCCTGTTCCTAAGGCGACAAACTGAGCATTGGTATATGCCAAGTAACGCTCTAGAGTTTGCAGCAATAAATCAATTCCTTTCTGCTCCACTAAACGGCTAACCAAACCAATCAAAAAAGTGGCAGGATTTTCTGTAAGTCCCAACTCTTTTTGCAAAGCAATTTTATTTGCAATGCGATCGTCAAGGGTCTTGATCGAATAATTTTGAACCAAAGCTGAATCAGTTTCAGGATTTTCTAGCTCCGTATCAATGCCATTTAAAATTCCCCAAGGCTTGAGGAACGAGAGAATCCCTTCTAACCCTTCACCATAGGTCGCCGTGCAAATTTGCTGAGCGTAGGTTGGCGATACAGTATTAACGCGATCGGCATACTTAATCCC
>JAYVVP010000414.1:0-2541 GCA_043786935.1 Pseudanabaena sp.
TCCTTGCTGGGCTGATTGCTTACTGCCATCAACCTAAAAAGCCTTCTTTAAATTTTGATTCTAATCTCAAGCTTTCTGCTTAACCCGAACTGACGTTAATTAGGTATTTTTTACAGTGCAGACTAGTCAGTATAGACGACAGATACACCTTAGTGTAGATAGGTGGCGTGGCGCATGGATAGGAGACAAGAACATCAATCTAAAAGTGGTGTAGTCAGGAATGTCTCTACTTCACTACTTTTTGTCGCTATATCTGAGATTCTTGCCGTTGCTCATAGGAAATACGTGGGAAGTCAAACTTATCTATTGTCCGACAATAGTAGGAAGGCGATCCCATTCTACCGATGGGCGTAAATCCATCGATATGATAGCGATCGCCAATTATGCTGTCATCTACATGAAACATCACGACTTCACCAATGATTAGGTTATAGTCTCCTAATGGTTGTTGGCTATGCAGTACACATTCTAAACTTGCCTTCGCTTCGGCGATGCGGGGCACTTTAACTCGTTTCGATTCGGCTTCATAGAGTCCAACGGCGGTAAGTTCGCTCTCTTCGGCTGGGAAGTTGGCGGAGGAGATATTCATTGCGCTTAATAGGTCTTCTGTGACGAGATTAACGACAAATTCTCGATTAGCAATGATATTTGCGGCGGTATCTTTCGGGCTGCCATCATCTTTGTTCCCTATGCTGATAACAAGATATAAAGGATTGCTACCGATCGCATTAAAGAAACTGAAGGGGGCGAGGTTGATCACTCCTGCGCTATTTTTGGTTGTTACCCATGCGATCGGGCGGGGAATTACCAGATTGGTTAATAGTTTGTAGTTGTCTTGAGAGGATGTTGTGCTTGGATCAATATGCATAGTGAATGTTTGGTTATCGAATGTGAGAATAGGCGATCGCTATATCATTTCAGTAAGGCACGAAATCCTGCTTGATTAAAATGATCGTCAGCAGTTAAGGCTTCAGTAATTGCTCGATTTTGCATCACTAGGAAGGAAATACAATCAACCAGCCCCCACTCTTTATCTTGACGACTTTTAAATAATTGAAAAGCTGCGTTATACAGTTCATTTGTTAGTGGAACTATTTCAATATCTGGATCTGCTTCGAGGGATTCTAGAAGTTGGATTGCTGCGAATCTATATTTCTGCTTTGAGAGTGCGTTGCCAATTTCTAGCAGAATTGCTTGAGTTGTGACTAAACGTAGATTTTCAGCTTCAATCTGTTCAGCAAGTTCAACCGCTTTTGCATGATTGTGATCGGTAATTGCAGACAGTGTGATCGCAAAGGATGTATCTAAAAAAACCTCACGCATTGTCTGAACTATTTTCTCCATAGAGGTATTGATCAATGTTTTCTGACCAATCTGGTTTACATTGCAAATTTAAGGATTTCGCAGTTTGCAAAAATGATCTTGGTGTTGTTTTTGTTTCTGGTAATAGACTTTCGACAACAATTCGAACTCTCGTTTCTGATTTGATGTTTAGAGGTACTTCTGGAACAAGGGTTATGCCATCGAATAGAGCATCTAAGGTTTGAATCATGACTTTTTGCTGATACTGCGTTGCTCTCATTATATCGTTTTTAACAGTCTCATCGAATAGCAATCGCTCTACCAAACTTGACGGTTGATTAAAACAAAACCTTAGCTAATAATCACTATTTCAATGTTAAGAAAATCAAAAAGAACTAGGTTCAAGTTGAAATCCTAAGCCGACTTGGGTAAAATGAGCGTCTTCGGTCAAGATTCGATAGATATCAAATTCTTGCATAATTAGTATTGAGGTTAAGTCTGTGAAAGAGATTTGAGGTTTGTCGAGATACTTTAGCCGCAACATTTGAGTTTGGGTAAAGCGAAATTCATCTATATGGATTAGTTCAAATTGCTCTGTAGAAAACGCTTCAGATAGTTGGAGCATTGCTTGTTTGGCTTGGAAGGAGTTAAGTCGCTTAAAAAACAATGTGAATGTTTCATCTAGAACGAAGGTGCTGGTATAAATGGGTGTTCTTTCTGAAATTAAGGTTTGATAAAGATTTGCGACTTCTCTATGTCTGCGTTCTCCTGCATCATTTAGGGTAAGCCATCCCCATGTATCGATGAATATGGCTTTACTCATAGAGGTCTTGGTCGATTTGTTGGGCGAGATTGCCGTGATTGGTGGCTCCAATAAAGTTTGCTAGCGGATCGAATGGTGCGGCATTTGGGCTAGAGAACTTTTTGGGTTGCAGTGTTTGGATAAATCGCAAAACTATCTGGATCTGCTGCTGGCTAAGTTCGCTGATCGCTTCTAAGATTTGTTGATTTTGGTTTGTGGAATACATGGTGAGTCAATGTATCTATTTTTCTCAGTGTAGCAAATTTTGAATGTTGGTACGATATTTAATCTCTATAACAAAAATTGTCCATAAGTAACCATGCAGAATCATTTACACACAATAGACTTCATCGGAAATAAAGAGGAGAGAAGACATAAGCATATTTCCCCATTGTCAGTTTAAAGTTAAGCAACCTTGCGATGTCTGATCGTAACCC
>JAYVVP010000415.1:0-2539 GCA_043786935.1 Pseudanabaena sp.
GGTCAAGATTGTGGCAGGGATAAAAACAACAGTTGAGAGAATATAAGTAGCAATGAAGGCAATACCACCGATGTAGCCGAGACTTTCAATCCATTTTAAGACATCTAACATCAGCAACATCCTCCACCGTTATAGTGCCAAGTGGAATCTGTGATCATCACTTCTTGCGGAAACTGTTGAGCAAGTTTAGATGCTGTCTTATCACAAACGGCGAGAGGATTACCACGTTGCAAAATATGTCCTGCACGATCGTCTAAATAATCATCAACACCGCTATAAATTGCAGTTTTACCCGTAAATACACAAGCACCATCATTGGGAATAGGAACTTTGAATGATACAGAATCTAAGCTCTCTAACATGAGCGGTGTATCAATATTAAAACTATGAGTATCTAGTAAACGATAGGGACGACGAGCGCGAATTTCTATCTGTCCAAATCCTGCTTCAATTAGATAATGAATATATTCATCATGGGTCATCGCACCCGATAGACACATAGCGCGTAAACGTTGGTCAGCTTGCAGATTAGCAGGAATAGGTTGAGTCGCGATCGGATCGCTCATTATTAATCTACCTTTTGGTTTCAGAACTCGATAGACTTCTCTTAAAGCCTTTTGCAAATCTTTTGGCTCAAAAATATTAAATAGACAATTTTGAGCGACCACATCGACTGAAGCATCGGCAACAGGTAATTCAAAAGCATCGCCTTTGACTATTTTCACAAACTCAGGGTCGAACCAAGTATTTTCTTGAGCAGCTAATTGCAGATTGTGAGTGGCTACTTCTCGCATGGCATCGACAGGATCGACGGCAATGACACTGCCCTTGCGACGACAAAAATAAGCAAATTGTAAAGCTTCCAAACCACCGCCAACGCCGATATACAAAACTGTGGGTTCGCCTGTTAACTCAGTAGGATGAATAGTTGTACCGCAACCATAATTCATCTGCTGAATGATTTCAGGAATCTTGAGATCGGGATATTGCATAGGTGGTGTACTAATGCAGCACAAACCGACCTGCGGTGTTTTCGCAGCTTCAGTATAAAATTCGGCGGTAGTTTCCAGATAACTCATACAGATTTATTTAGGACTTGATTAACAAAGTAGGTCATGTTTGCCCCCTTACTATAACAATCGCTACAAGGCTTAGAACAAATTAAAACCAAAAAACCAGAGTGGATATGGATTGCTCACTCTAGTTTTTTGGTTTTTAGCTTAACAAAGAAGGAATAATTGAATACTCCAGATTTCTTCTTTAAAACAAGCTAGGAATGTTATTTGGGCGCAAGTCTTTGTAATCTAGAATCTTGCGAACTACATCAAATGTAGGCTGATCGTTATTTACTGCAATCAGAGATGTTAGCTGTCCTGGCAAAACTTGCATTACAGGAGGTAGCTCTCTTGTAAATACACTGATAGCGCGATCCACTAAGGATTGCTCACCTTTGAAAAAAGCATTAGTGTATGTAAATTGATTGGGAACTTGAGGTAGCCCTGCCACATTAAATAGATTTAGAGGAATACCTTGCGAGGTTGGCAGGAACCGAGCCACAGTTTGAGAGATAACAGTTGTAGTTTCAATCTGTGTAAAGTAGTCATAGACTCGGACATTACGATCAATCTGTCCAATTCGCTGAGAATCAATACCTGAGACGGTTCGTAATATGCCATAAGCAGATGGATCGCTTGGCAAAATCAAGCTAATTGTGGAGAAGTTTTTGAGCAACTGTACTTCACTGTAGCCCAAGGGACGGTTTTGCAAATCGAACAAGCGCACAACTAAGCGATCGCCTGGATTAAGTCCACGAATAAAGGTTGCACGTTGGTTAATCGCAAAGCGATAATCACCTACATAGCGCTCTTTAATAAATTTTTTCTTGCTCTTGGATTTGATTGATATACGAGCAATTACCTGAGACAGACGGGGTTGAGACTGCAAAACTGCAAGGCTAAAATGTCCACGATGAGGATTCTTATTTGATAGCTCAACGCCTTCACGCTCCTCTTTACGATCTTTCCGCTCTGAACTACGATTATCGTAGTCATCATCTTCATCGTCATCATCTTTTTTAGAAACGATGATTGGCTTCATCGGATTGACGGTCTGTACATTTGTGGTCTGTACATTTGTGGTTTGAATAACCGCAGTTTGAGAAGTAGTTTGAGAACTATTCGAGATCCCCAAATCACGATCAGAAAGCTCTGAATTATTAGAAGAGTTGTTAGATGAATTATTAGAAGAATTGTTGGATGAATTATTAGAAGAATTGTTAGAAGTATTGCTGGAAGTATTGGTATATATGGAGGAAATACGACCAGAAGTTACTTCAGAGGCACTAGCCGTCACAATAGAAGTAAACGATCTTACTTCTTCAATCTCAAATCTAGCATCTTTCACTCCATTCGGTAAATCGTACCGCACACTAGTAATTGCCTTGAGATCGCCGTTATAAATATCATCTAAAGAAATTCTCTCGCTCAAACTATTGAGTGAGATTACTTCAACAGGAGTAAAATATCGACCCGCATTTTTA
>JAYVVP010000416.1:0-2532 GCA_043786935.1 Pseudanabaena sp.
AGGATATAAGCCAGTGGGATGGAATTGCACAAATTCCATATCTTGTAACGGTAAGCCAATATTTGCAGTCAAGCACAAACCATCACCCGTTGAAGCAAAATCATTAGAAGTTGTATTAAAAACTCTGCCATAGCCTCCTGTAGCTAGCAATACTGCTTTCGCTCGAAATACTTCAATCATAGAAGTTTCCAAACTATAGGCGACAACTCCCTTTACTTCTTTTCCATTCGTACCATCTTCATAAATTAACTCCATCACATACCATTCTTCATAAATCGTGCCGCCCAATCGCCGCAGATTCATTACCAATTCGTGCAAAATCGCATGACCAGTTTTGTCTGCTGCATAGCAAGCGCGACTATGAGTATGTCCACCAAAAGCTCGTTGTGAAATGCGTCCATCTTCGGTACGCGAGAATAAAACGCCTAGATGCTCGAGATCGATAATTACTTCAGGGGCAGATTGCGTCAAAACTTGAACAGCATTTTGATCAGCGAGATAGTCTGAACCTTTGACGGTATCAAAGGCATGAGTGAGCCAGTCATCATGAGCATCGACATTTTTGAGCGAAGCCGCGATACCGCCCTGTGCGGCAACGGAGTGTGATCGGATTGGATGCACTTTAGAGATTAAGCCCACACTCTGATTAGGATAATTTTGGGCGATCGCCAATGCTGCTCTAGAGCCAGCTAGTCCACCACCAATAATTAATACATCATGTTCGATCATAGCTTTTCTTTAACTAATTTTTATCCGCAGTTACCACAATCACCGCAACCAGAACAATCCAGACCTCCACAGTCTAGCCCACTGCAATCCATTCCTGATAAACAGTTCGCATTTCCACAATCGTTTTCTTCACCACAATTACTGGGCAAATAGCTACCTAAATCTACACAATTAACACAATCGTCACAATTATTGTTAGTTCCGTTATTGCCACCATTATTAGATTGCGATCGCGTTTTATGTCCCCATTGTGAACCACCCACGCTTTTTTTATTAGGGTTCTCAGCATCTTCAGGATTCTCAGGAATATTAGGATTTTCCAGCCCGCCCGATTCAATCGCTAAAGTACGGTTCGACAAACGATGTGCGTAATACTTCTGCCTTGCCCGACGTTTTGCCCTCCGCTTTTTTAAAATTTCATTGGCTTCACGACATTCTTGAAATCGCCCTTTAGCATTCGCGATCGCGGTAACAATTCCTTCTTCCGCAACTACTTGTTTGAAATATTGCGAACAAGATTCGCAGCCATATAAAACCCGATGGGCGCAAGAAAAACCTTTACGCGGTGAAATGAATTTTTGATAGCCACTAATGGCGGACACAGCTAAGCTACGCATTACCCCATCAAGAATATTCGAGATTGGAAGCTTTACAGAGATTCTTTTCTGCATTTGACACCGCCATTAGTCAACCAAAATTGAGTGTCTTACCACTAATTAAGAGTTATAACAGTTATTGATCAAACCTACCACAAGAAGGGTCGCAGAGCCTAGCCCCACAATTGGTTTTATATTTTTCTTTGTGGCAGGTTTGAAAGCAAATTGCTGTAGTTTATCAGTTGCGATTTTTGTGACGACAAAAATAGAAAGAGTCTTTAAGCGTTCTTTTTGCATACAGAAAAGAGCTTAATGCTATGCATCAAGCCCTCTTTAAGCTTTAGTTAAATTGTACGGAGAGGGGGAGATTCGAACTCCCGTTAGGTGTGACCCCAAATCTGATTTCGAGTCAGACGCATTCAACCACTCTGCCACCTCTCCAAATATGTTTTGTAGCGTTTTTGGTAAGCAGAGCAGTTGTTATACTAACATAGAATATGTATTTTCTACAAAACAAAGAAGCGAAAACCAGCAACTCTCATTATGGAAATTTAACCACTGTTAGGTGGGAGATCTAGCTCTAAGCCTTGAATCATAAAAGTCAAAAGATGATCCCAACTATCAAAAACAAGATATCGAGTTAAGGCTCGTAAATCGTCAAAAAAGGTTTTACGGGTAGGCAAATGAGATAGCAATAGCTGGTACTTATCATCTACCAATTCCAATAATGTGTGAAATAGTAGGGACAAAATATTGAACGTGGCTAGGAACGATGCGAGGTGCTCCTTGCTAGGTCCAAAATTGTGCTCTAGTCTGTAGCCCTTAGTTTTGAGGGTATTGTTGTTCTCATTTTCCACTTTCCAACGAGTACGACCAGCTAGGACAATTTCCACCACTGTTTGCTCTGTAATCGTGTGATTGGTTGCAAAAGAGTTTTTGTAAACTACCTTGCCATCAGGGCTGGTCACAGTTAGTTCACACCAGTTAACCAGCAAAGCATCGTCACCATCCTTGATAGGTAGCCCATTGAGATATTGGTAGGTATACGTCTCTTGAAATTTCCCTGTCCACTTATTGACAACCACAGTTGGCAAAGCAATCCCTTCAACATGCTCATACATAGTGGGGTGAGATTCGGGGCGGTCGACTAAGTTGAACTGTTGCTCTAATAGCATTTAGCAGAGGGGTTGGCGAGAATACAGGTCAT
>JAYVVP010000417.1:0-2523 GCA_043786935.1 Pseudanabaena sp.
GGATTTCGCCATGAATTGCGATGATTTCCTTTTCGTTGAGCCAGTATGGTTCTGTCATTTGGCTAGGTCGATCAGGGCGTTACGATATTTTTTGATGCCGCGCCTTGCAATTTCCATTTTTTTAGCAAAGTCGGGATCGAATGCGGTGATTTCGTAACCGTTGGGGGTTTTGGTCAAATAGATATTGTCACCGTCGTCAACATTTAGGTTAGCGGCGATTTCTTTGGGAATAATGACGCTGAGGGAGTTACCGCGTTTTTTGACGTTGAGTAGCATGATGGCTGTCTCTCAAGGTTTGATTTTGTTTCATGCTAACACTTGTTACTACAAATGTTGCAACATCTAGTCTTGATAATTTTTAGATGTTAATTTGCTGCTGCTTTTTGATTGAGGAGGTTGGTAACGCGGACTTTGCCAGTGAGGAGGTCTTGCATAAGTCCAGTTTTAAGATGTTTTAACTTAATTAAATTTGAATTAGTAATATTAATTTGACTTGTAGAACTGATTAATAAATTTATGATTCGATTTTGCTCTTTTATATTTGGTAGAGAAATCTGAAGGTCTGTTATTGCTTGTTGGCTGATATTTTTCATGCCTGCACTACTTCCTGTCGCATTAATCTCTATCTGTAATCGCACAAAAAACATCTGTGTTATATAAAAAATAAACTCAGACATGGCAATGCTTTTATTGATAACTAACCGTAATGTTTTATCTGATATGAGAAGTCTTGAAGGTGGATCTACTACTAAACAAGTCAATCCAACAAGTTCAGGAGTATTTGCTCTTGTTATCAACAAATCACCATCTTTAATTTCATAATTAGGATTTATATGAATTGGATTGATAATAACTTTATTTTCTTGTTCTCTAAAACCTAACGGATGGACAGCGCTAACTTTTAAGACCCCCCATTCATCACCAATAGCAGGAATATCAGGACATTCTGGACTTTTCCCAGCATTGATATCTACAAGCGTATAACTTAAATTTTTTACATCCCACTCAACAGGAATACGCCCGATCGCTGAATCTTTAAATTCATGAGTGGCTTCACTGCGGATATTGCCATTTTCATCAATGCCTTTGGTGAGCAAGTCCTGCATTAGTCCCGTTTTGATGCGTTTCTGCTTGGCGATGATGGCTTCAGTTTGGGCGATCGCGCAATCAATTGTAGACAAAACCTCAGCAATTTTTTCTTGTTCTTGTAGAAGAGCAGGAAACTTAATCGCCCAATTATTTAACTCTTTAGAATTAATAGCTTCAAATGTAGATCCTTGTGACGCATTACGAAAACTGTTTTCTGAATAGATAAGGTAATGATGTAGATACTCTTGAGAAATTTCACAAGCTATTAATGCAGCAATTCCACGACCAATTATGTAATCTCTATCTGCTAAGTTAGTTTTTCCAACTGGCGCTCTTACACTAAATAAAATCGAACCAGATGTTGCAATTTTCTTAGATTGAGAACAATAAATATTTGCTATTGGAAATCTCTCAGTAAATTCTGCACATCCTTGAAGAAATGGTAACCCAACTTCTTCTTCTGAATAATACTTAGAATCTGGAGATTGCCCCATTACAATTTGAGCAACTTGACCTAGATATTTAGTGTGCCACCCTTCTATATTCATCACAACAAATACCCCAACTTACTCAAAAATTCATTTAATTCCGCCAAAGTCTCCTCGCGTTCCGCCTCTAACTCCTGACTCGAAACCGCATACTTATCCCAAAGATTTTCAACTACCGCAATTAGCGATCGCTTAGCCCCATTCAAATAGCGCGTTAACTGCTCCCTCACCCAATCATAGAGCTTCTTCAAAATCAAAACCTTCGCCTCCTCCATCGTCAACTGACCGCCTATTTTCTCTAACAAATCATCAACCCGCAACAACCGAGCCTCTAACACAGATTTATCCTTAGTCAAAGCCGCTATCTTGCGTTTATCATTTTTATCATCAGGACTCAGCGCCGCCATATCCGTTGTCACTTGGGCAATCAGTTGCAAAGTTTCCGCCTGAAACTCCTCACCACCAAGCCGCTTTAACCGTAACTTTAAATCTAGTTCCGATTGTTTATCCTTTACCTCATCCTTTAAATCCTTGATCTGCTTTTCGAGATTGGCGATCGCATCATGTGCCTCTCGATATTTCGCCAACTCCCGCGCCGCCGAAGCCCCCCCCGAACCTTTTAGATCGTCCATAGCCTCCTTCAGCGCTTTCTTAATGGTCGTTGCCGTTACCGACTCATCCTCCTCTGGCTCATAACTCGCCACCTCCTGCGCCGTCTCGATCGCCTCACTCAATTCACCCTGTAACCCACTGATTTGACCCTCTAGCTCCTCAATTTCCCTCACTTCAGAATCAAAAAACGACCCAATCAAATACCCATCAGGGATTAGCGTATGATGCCAACCCGTATTAATAATCGTCTTCAAGTCATAGCGAATCTGTTGCCACCAATTGACAAATACACCCGCCGACTGAAACTCATCCAACACTCCCAAACCGATCAGCT
>JAYVVP010000418.1:0-7215 GCA_043786935.1 Pseudanabaena sp.
CTTAGAAGTTGATGTTGTTTTTTTATTCATTAAAGACTGCATAGCTTTAAAGAAAAATATACCTGCACTGATTACTAAAAGTGAAGATATAGAGATGTAGATAATTGCTGCGATCGCCATATATCTATTACGGTTTGTTCAAGAAGTATAGATATTAGAATAGATGAGGTGGCAAAGATCTTCAACTAGAATTCTCAAATTGTATAGATCTGCTTTGCAAACCTTCATAAAGCAAGATTAGATGCAAGCAAGATTAGATGCGGTGCAAGTGTGAGATTTAATCTTGCTTCTCTTCATTTTAAAGCGCTAAAGGTACGGTGAACGCGAAAACATAGTTCGCTTGGGTATTGCGATTGATTCGGTATAATCATGTTTGTTTAACATTTAGTAATACTTTGGAGCTTTGCGCGATATGCAAGAGCAAGGAACGATTAGCATTCATACCGACAATATCTTTCCTATCATCAAGAAAGCTTTGTATTCAGAACGAGATATCTTCTTGCGGGAATTGGTTTCTAATGCGGTAGATGCAATTAGCAAACTAAAGATGGTGTCTTACGCTGGAGAAACTGATTATTCTGTTGAACCAGAAATTACGATCACGATTAATAAAGAGAAAAAGACCCTCGCGATCGCTGATACGGGCATCGGCATGACGGCGGATGAAGTAAAGAAATATATTAACCAAGTTGCATTTTCTAGCGCTCAAGAATTTGCGAATAAATATGCAAACAGTGGTACTGGCGATCAACAAATCATCGGTAACTTTGGTTTAGGCTTTTATTCGTCATTTATGGTGGCGAGTAATGTTGAGATTGATACTCGTTCATATAAAGAGGCGTCTGAGGCGGTGCATTGGGCTTGTGATGGCTCGACAACTTTTACGATCGATGATAGCGATCGCGCTACGGTGGGGACAACGATCACTTTGACTTTGCAGGAAGATGCTGAGGAGTATCTTGAAGAAGCCTCAATTAAGCGGATGATTCGCAACTATTGCGACTTTATGCCCGTACCGATTAAGTTGAATGATGAAGTCATTAACAAGCAGACTGCGCTGTGGGATAAGTCTCCTAAAGCGGTTACCAAAGAAGAATATTTAGAATTCTATCGTTATCTTTACCCCTACCAAGATGATCCTCTCTTTTGGATTCATTTAAATACAGATTATCCGTTTGTAATTAAGGGCATTCTCTATTTTCCGAAAATGAAGGCGGATATCGATCCTAATCGTGGTCAGATCAAATTGTTCTGCAATCACGTTTTTGTCAGTGACAATTGCGATGATGTCATTCCTAAGTTTTTGATGCCATTGCGTGGGGCGATCGATAGTACCGATATTCCTTTAAATGTATCGCGGAGTTTCCTGCAAGGCGATCCTAAGGTTCGCAAGATCCAAGACTTTATTGCTAAGAAAGTAGGCGATCGCCTCAGTTCTTTATATAGCGACTCTCGCGAAGAATTTTTGCGTTGCTGGCAAGATATCAGCATATTCATGAAGTTTGGCGCGATGAACAGCGATAAGTTCTATCAGCAAATCAAGGATATTTTGGTATATTCCTCCACCAGTCAAGATGAGGCTGTCAAAAGCGAAAGTGGCAACTACACAACCTTGCAAGCTTATCTAGAGCGCAACAAGGAAAAGCACGAAAATCAAGTGTTTTATACCTCCGATCCGATCGCTCAGGGCACTTATGTAGAGTTACATAAAAATCAAGGTTTGGAAGTGCTGACTTTTGATGCGTTTATCGACAGCCACTTTATTAGTTTTCTCGAACGCGAATTTCAAGATATCAAGTTTGCACGGGTTGATGCCGAAATCGACGATCGCCTTGTTGATAAGTCATCAAATACAGAAATTGTCGATCCTAAAACCAACAAAACTAAGAGCGATCATCTGCAAGATATTTTCCGTGAGGCTCTGAACAAGCCTAAATTGGTGATTCGCACCGAGGCAATTAAGTCTGAAGATGCTGCTTCGGCGCCACCTGCGATCATTCTGCTACCCGAATCAGCGCGGCGGATGCAGGAAATGATGGCAATGATGCAACAAGGAACCGTAAGCTTCCCTGAAGATCATGTACTACTGGTAAATACAGCGCATCCATTAATGACAAAACTGATTGAGCTTGATAGTAGCCAAATTCTGGTGGGCGGTAAATCAGAAGGGTTAGATCTTGCCAACTTGATTTGTACTCATGTCTATGATTTGGCATTGATGGCGCAAAAAAGCTTTGATGCGGACAGTATGAAAGGATTTTTGCAGCGTTCAAACCAATTGCTAACCAAATTAACTAGCAAAATTTAGGCGTAAGGTCGCAAAACGCCTTTATGTCAGCCGTAAATTAAAGAGAGAACATAAACTGCCATCTCTTTAATTTATTGGGCTTAAAACAACAATTGGTTGTAATCCAGCTTCACAAACTTCACTAACTCCTAAAAACTCTTGCTCAGGACTATACATTCGTGCGTAGCGCGAAAGGTTTTCTGGTATCGCGATCACCTGTCCCATCCGCCAACGAATCGCTTGATCTGCCTCCAGAGTAACCATCGGTAAGAAATGTAAACCATGATCGGTTGCCAAAACTTCAAGATCACCTGAGCACAAAAGTTCTGAGATTTGCTCAAAAGTTAAACTTGTGTCTAAATCAAAACCATTACTATAAGTGCGTTCTAGAGCAGAAAGCGTTGCTCCATAGCCAAGCTTTTCACCCAGATCACGGGCGATCGCGCGAATATATGTACCCGCCCCACAAGCGATCGCCACATCTAGCTCTGGATGATCACCCTCAGTCCAGCCTAAAACCTTAATCTCCGTGATTTCAACTGAACGAATTGGAATGTCAGCATCAGCAATTTCGCCTCGGCGGGCCAGATTATAAAGACGTTCACCATCAATCCAGATCGCACTAAAAGCGGGAGGACGTTGGCTAATTTTGCCTTGAAATAATGGTAAAAATTTCTGGACGGTTTCTAGCGTTAAATTTGGGCAAGGGCGATCGCTTAAAACTTCACCTGTAATATCATCAGTATTCGTAATAATTCCAAATTGAATTTTGGCATTGTAAGCTTTGCCACTGGGAAGAAATCGTAAAAGTCGCGTAGCATTACCAAGCGCGATCGGTAAAACCCCCGTAGCCATTGGATCGAGCGTACCGCCATGACCAATTTTTTTTTGTTTAAGCAACTTACGCAACTTACTCACACAGTCATGAGCCGTAATAAGTGGTGGTTTATTAATGCTGATAAATCCATTGAACATAAGAAATATATATAGATTGAGTTGGCTAGTGCCAAGCGGTAGTCAACTCAGTTTTTAAAAATTATTTGAGTTTGATTAGAGCGCAAAGCGCTATAGTTAGCAACATAAAAAATTAATGGAACGAAAGCAAGGAAAATTTGTCATAAAATAAGCATTGTAGATAAAAAGTAATTTTTTTAAAACTTATAGCAGCCTTGAAAAAAGTACAAGGTTGCTGAGTTTTATTTATGTATATCGCTAGCGTTAAATGTTTTATGCTTTTACCTTCATCATTTTTGACAGGATGAGATAAGTTGACTCGATTTGTATTTGGCGATATTCATGGTCAATTTGACGGCTTAATGAAGTTAATTGACTTTATTAAGTGCAGTTCAGATGACAAATTATTTTTTTTAGGCGACTTAATAGATCGCGGTAGCCGAAGTGCTGACGTTGTGCGATGGGTAATTGAAAATGGTCATACCTGTCTTCGTGGCAATCATGAGCAAATGTGTATTGACGCTTTTGATAGTGATGAAGAATCGCTGATCTGGAAAGGATGGCTGTTAAATGGCGGCAGTAACACTTTACAAAGTTACGGAACAGAAGGTTTACCTACAGAGCATTTAGAGTGGATGCAGCAATTGCCACTTTATTTGGATCTAGGTGACACTTGGTTAGTCCATGCAGGTTTAAATCCTAACTTACCACTTGAATTACAAGGAGCGGCGGAGTTTTGTTGGATTCGTGAAGAATTTCATAGTGCAACCGAGCCTTTTTTTGACGACAAAATTATTATTACTGGTCATACGATTACTTTTGTCTTTCCAGGTGTAATCCCAGGAAATTTAGTATTAGGTAAAGGATGGCTGGATATTGATACTGGAGGTTATCATCCCAAAAGTGGTTGGTTGTCAGCACTCGATCTTGATTCGGCAATAGTTTACCAATGCAATACTTTTACAAATGAGTTAAGAGTAAATCAATTATCTGATATTACGACTGTGATTGAGCCGATGCCTTCGCGATCGCACAGAGTAGATGCTAATAAATCTAGCTCAACCAAACGTCGCTGGTCTTGGGTTTAGTTAGAGAGCGCAAAGCACTTTCTCTAACCTTTAGGAAGATAATAAAACTTGATACAAGTCAGGACGGCGATCGCGAAAAAAGCCAAATGAAGCACGATTGAGTCTAACTGTATCGAGATCAAAGGTTGCCGAGATTACGCCCTCTTCAGTGTCATTTAACTCCGCAACTTTATCGCCGCGATGGTCAGCAATAAAAGAATGACCATAAAAAGTTTGATTTCCCTCTAGCCCAATGCGATTTGCGGCTGCTACAGGAATTACATTACTAACCGCATGACCGATCATCGCGCGTTGCCAAGGATCTTTAGTATTCAGATTTGGCTCTTCAGGCTCAGAACCGATCGCGGTTGGATAAAGCAAAATTTCTGCGCCCATTAATACCATGGCTCTAGCGCATTCAGGGAACCACTGATCCCAGCAAATACCCACACCGATTTTGCCAAAAGCAGTATCCCAAACTTTAAAGCCCGTATCGCCACCCCGAAAATAAAACTTTTCTTCGTAACCAGGTCCATCGGGAATATGACTTTTGCGATAAACTCCCAGCAGTGATCCGCCAGCATCAACCATCGCCAGACTGTTGTAATAAACCTGCCCTGCTCTCTCAAAAAATGAAACAGGAATCACCACATTAAGCTCTTTAGCAAGATCTTGAAAATAGTTGATCGTGGGATGATTTTCTACTGGTTGCGCCCAATCAAAAAAGCGATCGCGTTCCTCTCGACAAAAATAAGGACTTTCAAATAACTCAGGCGGCAAAATCACTTGCGCTCCTTGCTGAGCGGCTTTGATTACTAAGTCCGAGATTTTGGCGACATTAGTGGCGATATCAGCATTTAGAGATGCTTGAATAACCGCGATTGTGACAGTTTTAGAGGATGACATCAGCAAATAAAATTGAAAAGGTAAGATAGCTATAGATTTATCAATAGCCTACATTAGTCATGAAAAAACTTGTCATATTGTTGATTCAGTTTTATCGACTTTGCATTTCGCCATTTTTACCGCCAACGTGTAGATTTCAACCCACTTGTTCGCAATATGCATTAACAGCAATTGACCGTTTTGGATTATTCAAAGGTGGATGGATCGCCATCAAACGTATTTCATCTTGTCATCCATGGCATATAGGTGGTTATGATCCTGTACCTGATAGCGATGAGTCAGCATCAATTTGATTGACCAGCATGACATGTCATTAGCTCCTTCGAGATCGCCACAATATTTTCTAGTGAAATATCGTCACGATTAAAAAAACTATTTAAAGTCCTCATTGCTTGCTCATACTCCTCTACAAACTGATTAGCATAGATAGGCTGCAATTCTACATGATTAACTTGGCGAACTTTCATCACACCATTACGCACTGAGCCTATCAATTCTCGTGGAAATTCTGTAATTGCTTTCTGTCTCAAATATTTAAATCCTCGCTCACTAGTGGCATACATGGGGGGCAATCTGTTTAAAGCATAGGCAGCTACCTCATTTAAGTTAATTTGTGCATATAACTCTGGAGTTGTAATTCTTTCAATCGCTCGCAATACAAGATGCTCTAGTACATTAATCAGACCAAGCTGTGCTTGTAGAGTGTAAGATTCCAGCGCTCTATATTCCATCTCAATCGCATCTTTTGCTTTCTTATCATTCGCCCATGAATTTCCATAAACTTGATTTAGACATACGGCAGACTCACTCAGCTTTAAAGCATCTTGTTTCTTTTTCGCTAATTGCCTTGCCATAAATCCTTTAGACCCAGAAAGTAATGTTCTTTGTCTATAACTCAAATCATTAGAATCTTTTATTTCAGGTTCTCCAGTAGATTGAAGAACTGTTTGATCTTGAGAAATATCTATTTGAGATAAGCATGAAGATTTACTCGCGATTTCTTTAATGACTACAGGAACATCTCGCCAACGCAAATATTTTCTTCCTAGCAATTGACTTAATTGATAGAGTACTCCTGCATTAGTCATAAATAGCTGATTTGGAAGAGGCGTAATATCGTGTAAAGGATCTCCAAATAATGAGGTTTTAATACCACGCTTTACTAGCTGAGAAATTTGAGGTTCTAATTCATTCAAAGCATAATCGTACTGATATTTCCATCCAGCCATAGATGTAGCAAATAGTGGAGGTAACCGATTAAGTGCATAGGCTGTTACCTCGGCAACTTTTACTTTAGGCTGAACTTCCGGACGAAGTTCTTCAACCTGAACATGAACTTCTTTAACAACAACTTCTTCTAAAACATTCGCGAATTTAATCACTACCATTTACCTGCGTAGAATTAGACCATTGGTCTATACTGAGCAAGCAATAAAGCCTATACTTTAATCTTCTGTTTTTTCTGATATAAAATTTATAAAACAGTGTAAGAATTTAGTCAGTTGCGAGTTGCAAATAACTCAATTAAATATCTTTATGATTACCCCAAAATCATAAAGATATTCAATCTCATAATGCTTAATCACATCGCTATATAGTCAGCAATGTAATATATTTCGGAAACTTTTTTGCTAGTCTTTATTACTTATTGATAGTTTAACAAACTACGGCAATCAGATTAATCATCCAAATGGCTTGATTTTTTAATTCTGCACCTTTATAACATTTAGGCAAAACTCAAGAAAATAGAAGCAACGTTTAAATCTACTTTTACTTTTATTTTTAAATCACCATTATTAAGCACCAACTTTTTAGCCAAGTCGATAGCCAAAACCTCTAACCGTAACTATGTGTTTCGGATCGCTAGGATCGACTTCAATTTTTTCGCGTAACCAACGAATATGCACATCTACAGTTTTGCTATCACCAACAAAATCTATCCCCCAAACTTTTTCCAGCAATTGCTCACGTGACCAGACGCGGCGAGGATGGCTCATAAAT
>JAYVVP010000419.1:0-2517 GCA_043786935.1 Pseudanabaena sp.
CTGGGCGCAACCGATTATCTCACCAAAGGCTTCTCGACATTAGAACTAGTTAATAAAGTTAGTTCTCTGATCACTGTAAAATAGAGCGTATGAAGATTACCATATTTTATAGCAGTTGTTGATCAAACCCCACACGGTAAAGGTCGCAGGGCTTTGCCCTGCAATGGGTTTTATATTATTATTTGTGGCAGGTTTGAAAGCAGATTGCTGTAAGCCTTATTTCATGAAAGAGTAACTTCTGTAAAAAAACAACTTCTCTTGCCCGTATGACAGGCAATATCGCCAATTTGCTCAATCTTGACCAAGATCACATCGCGATCGCAGTCATAATATAGTTTTTTAAGCTTTTGAATATGTCCAGAAGTCGCCCCCTTATGCCATAACTCTTGACGCGAACGGCTCCAGTAATGTATCTCACCAGTGGCAACCGTTAATTCTAGTGCTTGACGATTCATCCAAGCCATCATCAAAATTTCGCCATCTTGATGATCTTGAGCGATCGCAGGAATCAACCCTTTCTCGTCGTATTTAAGATTTGCAATCCAACTATCAGGCATATTTTTAGCTTTAGCATTAGGATGGGCAGTGCTTTGCTCTATCCATCCTAATTGCAGAAATGATTATTTTTTAATTTTATCTGCGTGTTGAGGACATGCGATCGCGACACTAGCCCCGACCACAAAACCTGTATACTCCTTCAACTTGTTGAGCTTACCAGCAGGCATCGAGCTTCCTTGTTTATCAAATTCCTTTTCTAAGGCATCAATCAGGGTCTCGAAAGGAACACCTTGATCTAAAGCTTTGCAGGTCTCGGTTTCCACTAGACCGACATACTTTATACCATCAGTTGCATCATACATTTCCTTATACTCAGCATTCTGCTTGATAAAGGCATCCACATCTTTGGTCTTAGGCGATGAAGTAGTAGAACTATCTGCTTTAGGAGTTTCTGAAGCTTTGGTAGACGCAGTGGCTGAAGGACTGGCTGTAGGTGAAATTGAAGCTGATGCAGCTATTGATGTTGCAGGCGCGGTAGTTGTAGTACTAGGCTGCTGGCAGGATGCTACTGCCAAGGTGATAGAGATAGGCAGTAACAAACGCTTAGCAAAGTATTTGAGCATATTTGATATTTAGGAGTAAAATTCATCAACCCAATAATACTACTTTAACAATATTACTCATGTAGTACTTTTTGCTTCAATATTCTCCGCTAGCTGTATCACGGGCTTTGCATTACCTTACTTTTTAAGAACTTTACTCGCGATCGCTTTAAAAACAAAAGTTAGGCTTATTATTGTTATTTAGATTAGATTTTACATAGGCATACGCAGATTTATGTTTAATGCAACTGAACTCCTAATCAGTAATTTTGTTGAACAACTAAAGCTAGGTTATCGCCGTACCTATGGCGGCTATCTGCATGACTATGAAGATATTATCGGTTGGGCTGGAAATATGGCTCTCGAAAATATCGCTAATAGCGATGCGCTTTATCACAACGTTGAACATACGATATTAGTAACTTTAGTCGGACAGGAAATTTTACGCGGTAAGCATATTCGCGAGGGGCGAGTATCTCCTGAAGATTGGTTACATTACATTATTTCTCTGGTGTGCCATGACATTGGCTATGTAAAAGGAGTGTGCCTTCAAGATGGGAATGGCAAGTTTGCAACTGGGATTGGTGAAAGCCTAGTGGAGCTTCCTCCAGGCGCTTCTGATGCTGGACTAACTCCCTATCATGTTGATCGTGCCAAGCTATTTGTTAATCAGCGCTTTGCTAACCATTCTTTGATCAAGGCTGAGAAAATTTGTCGTAATATTGAATTGACAAGGTTTCCTGTACCCAAAACTGGCGATCATCAAGATACAACGCATTATGCAGGACTTGTCCGATCAGCAGATTTAATCGGACAACTCAGCGATCCACGTTATCTTAAAAAAATTGGCGCTTTGTTTTATGAGTTTGAGGAAACAGGAGTAAATACAGCACTCGGATATGCTCATCCAGGAGATTTACGGCGCAACTATCCTAAATTCTATTGGACAAATGTATATCCATTTGTCAAAGATGCTTTGTACTATTTATCGCTGACTCAGCAAGGACAAGAGATTGTGGCTCATCTATATTCCAATGTTTTTGTTATTGAACATGAAAAACTAGAGTATCAACAATCGATTCCAATTTTACCAATTGCTACACATTAATGTAGAACGAACATAAAAATCGGGCATGGTTTATGGATTTCCTCACTTTTTAGATTTTTGTATGAGGAGAGTTGATACAGCAACTTCCCTCATAACTTACTTCTCAAATTTACTTGCCGACAAATGACATGGTTAAGCTGTCTGAAGCGAGAAAATGATCAAGGTGATAAGCTCTCTCTTCTGTTTTTAAGAGAATCATCTCATAGAGATAACGGGTTGCGCGATCGCCTAAACTTTCAGCTTGAGCAGCTTGACGACGCAATAGTTGAATAATTGCTTGCTCAGCCGCAAGATCATGTTTAACCATCG
>JAYVVP010000420.1:0-2516 GCA_043786935.1 Pseudanabaena sp.
GTGCTGCCATCAATAAAGGTTCCGCCTGCCATAACTAATTGACTGACATAACCTGGCATTTCTCCTGGTATAGGATCGACATAGGAGTCGATCGGTGAGAAGCGTTGGAGATTACGACAAAACTTGATTAATTTTTGAGGATCACCAAGTTGAATCGCTTGAATAATATCGCGGCGTGTTTCAAAAGGAAGTGGTTTAACAGCATATCCTAACTTGTCAAATATATAGGCAGCAAGATGACTGCTTTTCATAGCTTCACCAACCATTTGTGGAGCCAGAAATAAACCTTGAAAGAGAAGACGATTGAGATCGAAAGTTGCACCACCTTCACGTCCAATCCCAGGAGCAGTCAGGCGTTGGGCTGCTAGTTCCACATATTCGGCTTTGCCAGCGATATAGCCACCTGCGGTAGCGATCGTACCACCAGGATTTTTGATGAGAGAACCTGCGATGATATCGGCTCCAACGGCTGTAGGTTCGCGATCACTAACAAATTCACCATAGCAATTATCAACAAAACAAACGGTATTGGGATTTTGCTGTTTTACTAATTTAATGATGCGTTCGATATCTTCAATAGATAAACTTTCTCGCCATGTATAGCCACATGACCGCTGGATTAAGACCATGCGTGTTTGAGGTTTGACGGCTTTTGCTAAAGCTTCCCAATCTACGCCGCCTTCTGAGGTAAGTTCTACTTGGCGATAGGTGATGCCAAAATCTTTTAGTGAACCTGCATATGCAGTTTCTTTACTATCAGAAGTAAGCGGATAACCAATTACTTCTTCAAGAGTGTCGTAGGGCGCTCCGACTACTGATAAAAGCTCATCAAGTGGGCGCAAAATACCAAATAAACAACAAGCGATCGCATGAGTTCCCGATACAAACTGCACACGCACAGCGGCGGACTCTGCGCCCATTATTTGTGCAAAGACTTGATCTAGGACATCGCGACCTATATCCCCGTGACCATAACCTGACACGCTGGCAAAATGATGTGCTCCCACACGTCGATCGCGAAAAGCTTGCAAAACTCGTTCAAGATTTTGCTTAATATTTAGGTCTATTTTAGCGAAAGTAGGCGCAAGAGCGATCGATGCTTCTGCAACCAACAGCTTCATTTTGTCAGAGGTCATTAATCTTCAGGATTTTTTAGCGGCTTATGATCCTAAACGAACTTGATTGATTTTGTCTAGTGAAGCAAAAAGTACGCGAAGCATATTTTTTGCTTTTTCCCAGCTATAAAACAGTTATAAAACAGAGACAGGGCTTTGTACCGTCTATATTTTACGGATTTTAAATTTTATGGATTTTATATCTTAACTACCTTAGCAATATCGTAAAGTGGGATAGTCAACATTTTTTAAAATTTTTAAGGAGAAAGCTTTGCCTACGCTTGGAGTAAATATCGATCATATTGCCACTATTCGTCAAGCAAGGCGCGGAGTTGACCCCGATCCGATTGCGGCCGCTATGATTGCTGAGTTAGCAGGTGCAGATGGTATTACTGTTCATTTGCGTGAAGACCGTCGTCATATTCAGGATCGTGATCTCCGATTGCTAAGGCAAACTATTCACACTCGTCTAAATCTAGAAATGGCAGCAACTCCTGAAATGGTAGCGATCGCTTTAGACGTTAAGCCTGATTACATTACCCTCGTACCAGAACGCCGTGAAGAAATTACAACTGAGGGGGGATTAAATGTTAAAGCTCAATGCGATCGCTTAGGTAAATTTGTGTATCAATTGCAAAACGCGGGCATACCTGTTAGTTTGTTTGTAGATGCTGAAACAGAGCAACTCCAAGCTTCCGCAAGAACTGGTGCAAAATTTGTAGAGTTACATACTGGGACTTATGCTAATGCCAAAAATGAAGTGGAACTTAAGCATGAGCTAGAAACGTTAACTAAGGGAGGAGAATTGGCAATAAGTCTCGGGCTTAGACTAAATTCAGGACATGGTTTGACCTATTGGAATACTAGAGCCGTTGCTCAAATTGCGGGAATGGAAGAATTAAATATTGGCCACAGCATTATCAGTCGAGCCGTACTTGTCGGCTTAGATCGGGCGATTCGCGAAATGAAAGCATTGATTAACATATAGACAGTCCGAGCTATGTGGTCATGCGATGTTAAGTCTGACTCTAGTTATCGCTTTGGCGGTTTTAGTGAAGTAAAATCCTTGGTGATCGCTATCTTTGTTCTGTGGTGCGATTTTGGCGATCGCGATTGGTTGGACGCGTTTGTATTTGGGTGTGCATTATCCCAGTGATATTTTGGGCGGATGGGCGTTGGCAATCGCTTGGGTGCTTTCTGTTAGTTACTTAACCAAGACGAATGCTAAGCTATAACTGAATTTATAGACAGTTATCCAGCACCAAATTCATAATCCTATGTTTATCGAAGTTCAAATCGAGAACTAAGTAGCTAAGCAAAATTAATTACATAATTCGAGCCAAAGTCTCGAAGAACTTTTTCAACATACGAGACTAAACTATCCCAAGATTCATATGCATT
>JAYVVP010000421.1:0-2513 GCA_043786935.1 Pseudanabaena sp.
CCGTCATTCCAAATTTTGCGATCGCGGCGGCGGCGGCTTGAATGCTTAATATTGCTCCCGTTGTTCCGATCTTGTAAGTAGAGCAGGTATAGAAAACTGTATCTTTCGGGTTCTTGTCTACAGTTGTTTTACCTGGTCGGGGCGTAGAGTAGTAGGTTTGTCGCGCCGTCGCGAATTCAAGCTCTTTAGTAAGCCGTGCGACCGATCTAATTCTTCCCATGATTTTTTATTTATAAACTACTCTTTTACTATTTCCTACCACGAAAAAAAACATTATTTTTACACGAAACCTTTAAAAGGTTTCGGAAATCATTTGTAATTATTTATCGCGAACCAAAGCGGTTTTATATTTGCCAGAACTGTCGTATAAAACCTTGGGTTTTTGCAATCCCTCTATATGCAGCAAAGCAACTCTAAGCTTGACAGTTGCTTCGGCTCGCCTAATCTCTGTCTTGTATTTTGCTCCAAGTATGTCTATCTCTGTGGAGTTTTGAGGATATGCTTCTGTAGGCTCCAGATTTTCCTTAAAATTTATATATTTTGCTACAGGTTCATCGTCTCTAACAGACAAAACTTTATTTAAAACTTCTGTTCCGTCCTCCTTCGTCTTACAAAGGATTTGCAAGTTGTAACCTTTCGCGGACTCGGAATAAGTCAGCAGACTCTTCCCCTTTTCCCATAGAAAATCTTTAAATAAATCTCTAATCTTTTCTCCTAATGCAGTTAGCTCTATGAGTGTTAAAGTCTCTGAAGTTTTATCCATAAGTCTGATTCCAGTGATCTGACCATCGGCTATTCTTCTACCAGAATCAGATAGATAATTCACCTCTACAAAATAAAGATGTAACTGTGGTTTACCCCTCAACCCAATATTCGCTACAGTGGAAAGAGGGATAGTGTAAACTTCGCTTAGAGCATCAGCATCCAACGCTTGAAATCTGTCCATCGCATAAACCTTAGCAAATGCAGTAACCAGATTATCCGCCTCAACATCAATAGTCAGCGCATCTTTAAAATATACTCTTTGTTCTGCTATAGCGGTTGAGTCCTCTGTATTTATTGCAAAGAAGCTTTCAACAGCAAGATTTTGCAATCTATTCAAAACTTCTATTAAGTTTGTAGCCTTCGCCTCAATTTGAGGCTGTGGATTATCTGTTCCAGAGGTTAAAGTTTCGCTACTTTGATCAGGTGTAAGAGTGGGTACTGTATCAGCGCTGGTACTTACTTCTGGTACAGGTATTTCTTCAGGTGAATTATCAATATCAGGCGTTTCGGGCATCTACTTTTTACCAGTTACTTTAATTTGTTTAATCTGCAAGAAGGTGAATTTAGCTTTTATTTTCGCTTGGCTAGCAGCTTGTGACCTGATCGACTTCCTAGCTTTGCTTTCACTATTAGTTAAATCAGCAAGCTTCCCAAAATCTTTCTGTATACCAGATACATTTCGTAAAGTGCTGTTTACACTTTTTGTAATGGTGTTTAAATTGCGAACTTGACCAGCAAAACTACTTAAAGGTGAGCTAGCATCGCTCATTAAATCAGGTGGTGTATTAGCTTCTTTCGTAGCTGCCATTGGCGGGTATGAGTTAGGGTTAACAATTCCATTGGCTCTAAGTGCATTACCAATATTGGCAACATCTATATTGCCTTTTTGAGCCACTTTAGATTGTGCGCCCAATAACCTTTCAGTTTTGTTTAAGAGTGAAGTAGAACTCTGGTAAATTCTGTTTGCTACCTTCCAGTCATTAGTAAGTTCTATCCATCGGTCTTGACCAATTATGTTAATTAGCATCGCTCCAACATTGTTTGCGTAAACTGATACGAGATTTTTTCTTTGTCCTGTATTAGCATCCGTAAACCCTAACGAAGTCAGATTTAGCGCGGTGTCTACTACCCCAACAAGAGTCTTTCCAAGGCTATTGGACAACATTAAAGCGTTGTGTGCATTCATCGCAAAGTTAGCAACTCCTAACGCGCGATCGACAATCGTATTATTTAGGAAGTTTTTAACCTTAGTGAAGTTGGTAGCGATCGCTTCAAATTGAAGAAGTTGATTAGCCGCGATACCATCTCTAGCCAGTTGAGCCGCGTCTAATTTCCCTCCCAAAGGATTTTTTATCCTATCTTCAAAACCTTTAGTGCATGATGGTGATTTCATCGCATCACATGAGCCAGTTTTAGCATTTAATTGCTGATTTTCAGGTGATGTATTAGCTTTAATTGTCCCTAAAATTGCACCTAGACTTGCTATCTGCCCTGTTAGGTCGTTAGCGCTAGGTGTATAAGGTTTTGTAGGGTCAAATAGCGGTGTTTTCTCCTTCTCTAAAGGATCGGTCGGTTTCTGTAAAGGTGATTTATTAGGCGGATTTTGTAAAGGTGTTTGTGATGGTGCTTTTAATGGTGTGCTATTCGGTGATGTAGCTGGAGATAAGTTTTTGATTGGTAGTTTTTTACCAAGTCCTAAAGCAGCACGTACAACGTTTGAGGGGACAGGTTTACTACTACCCCAACCT
>JAYVVP010000422.1:0-2507 GCA_043786935.1 Pseudanabaena sp.
GTAATTACATTAGACGCTGGTGATGCGATTAACCCAGCTCGGATGGCACACTGGCAACGTCAGTATGATTTTTTTGGATCATTCAAAGTCAATGTTAAATTTTTGTGGTGGGGTCAGTCAAAGAAGGCGAAGAATGATGTCGATGAGATTTCTACCAAGAAATTTAGAAATGCAAAGTTAATCGATTTAGACTATTTTCTCAAACTTCCCGATCGGGCTGCTCAGGCTGCTCAAGATCGACTACTGTTTGAGCAGCTATCGAGTTTGTCCTTACCAGTCACTCATGAACGCTCCGAAGAGTATCTATCCGAACTTCCTTTACCAAATCCTGGATCGCTTAGTTTTATTACCAGCCCATGTAGCACTGGTAAAACAGAACAATTTGTCGGAGTGGTTGATAGATGGGAAAAACAATATCCAGATGGTAAAATTTTATTTTTTGGATATCGCAATGGACTACTCGATCAGCTTCGCAGACGAGTAAATATTCCTAGCTACCGAGTAGGATACGGACAAGATGATGCGGCAATCAATAGTTACCAAAAATTATCGATCTGTCTCGATAGTCTACTCAAGTTACGTCTAGAGAGTATTTCAGCGAATTCGATAGTCTTTTTTGATGAGTTTGAGGCAATTTTAAAGCATGGCACTCTAAGTAATACACTAGGTAGTAGACGAGCCGCAGTTCAAGCTCATTTGATCGCGATTCTTAATCGAGTATTATCAACAGGCGGCGCAGTAGTTGGTTTAGAGGACAGTCTGACCGATCTATCGATTAACGGAATCCTAGATTTGCTCGATCGCAAATATCCTTTTGAAATTCTTCGTAACACGATGGAGAAATTTCATTGGCAAGTCAAAATGGGTGGTGGTAGTTCTTCTCACTACATTGGCTTAATTATCGATCGGCTGAAACGAGGTGAGAGCATTATTGTTCCTAGTACTAGCCAAAAGTTTATTCAAACTTTAGAGCGAATGGTGATTAAGCAAATGCCAGAATTGAAGAACTCGATCGTTCGCCTGGATGCTAAAACTGCCCCCGATCTGCACGATCTATTGACCGATCCTGACGCTTGGTTAGCCAAACACCCAATTCGGCTATTACTACTCTCGCCTACAGTTGAAAGTGGATTTAGTATTAGCATCAATACGATTAAGCCTTGGTTTGATCGGTCGATGTCTTATTTTACTAACCTTGATACTCGCTCCCATATTCAAATATTGTGTCGCGATCGCAGCGATTGCCCTAGAGACATCTTTGTTTTAGCTAAGGGTGCCGAAGCTGGTGGTGCTAGAGGTCGCGATCCAATTGCCTTATTACAAGCACGGAAGGCGATTGCTAATGAAACTAGTTTACTGCATGGAGCTGGTCGGATTCCGATGAGTGCCCAAGGGGATATCTGGAATCGATTAGATAGTCAATTTTCGATTCGATCGGCTTTGTCCTCAAAATACTTGGCTGAGTACTTAGAATTAGAGCTAATTGCGCGAGGACACAATGTTGCTCAAGTCGATTGGGAAGAAGTTAGATCTCAAGAACTGGCTGACAATAAAACTGATGATGCAGTACCAAGCAAGGAGTTAGGGGTAATTTTCAAAAAGACTAAATTGATGATTCTGCAAGAAGATAATAAAGTCTTATATCTTTCCAAAGGAAAAGATATTGAGATTGCTCAAGCACAAGCTATTTTGCACAGCAGTAGCTCGACATTCGAGCAAAAGCAACAAGCGGTTAAATGTATGCTCCACGACCGACTTCCTAGTATTGAGCTAACGGAAGAATTTTTGATGGAATTGTGGAGTATGAACAATGCCTTGTATCTAAAGCAATGCGAACTGAGTTGGTTGTTGCGTTATCCAGATTTAGCCAAGCATCTCGAACGGGCGATATATGCCCATCAGATTCAACAGCCACACGTTTTGTATAGCCAAACGCCTAAATTATTCCAAAAGATTCAACTCTTGTTACCAATCCTGTCTTATATTAATGATTTGGCGACTGGAAGAGAATATATGGCTGGTGATGAATCTGTGGTGGCGATTCAGCAATATGCGCTCAAGCATAAGAAGAAATTCTTTAATCTCTTCAGTTTGACTATCAAAGAGGAGTCCATCTTAGGGAAAGGTAATGGAGCTGGTTCAACTCAGAATAGCTCGATTGCTACTGTAAACAAGATTATTAAGCTATTGGGTTATCAAGCTGAATCAGTTCGGCGAGTAGGCAAGGTAGGGTTACAGGAACGTGTATATGCGATCGGTAATGGCAATTGTCTTCACCGAGAAGAGGTTTACAAGGCACTCGACTACAAGCACAGAGATTATCTATCAGGTGAATTAACTCTAGAGGATATAGTCTTGGTCTTTAATTCTATTCCTAATATAAAGAGTGCGGCTATGAAAGCAACTGAGCTAGTTGAGCTGGAACCTCTATCCCAAGCGGAGTTGGAGAACATTCAGTCTGGTACAGTGACACTGGCTGAAATCGTCACTTTTCCTGTCGATATGGC
>JAYVVP010000423.1:0-7125 GCA_043786935.1 Pseudanabaena sp.
GTGCGAACAGTTTGCCATGCTTCAGGATTGAGTGCGCGAGATTTTAAACCTGCGATTACATCAGCATTATCAATCGTGTGATGGGCGTAGAGATTATGAGACTTTGCGCCGAGTGCATGAACCCCTGCGCCCTTGAGTTGCTTAATGATAAATACAGTAAGCTTACCGCCAAATGCGAGTTTCGCCGCTTTATTCGCACCAACTAAAACCGATTCAGTAAAAGCAAGACGTTGCTTGAAAGAGAAGGCTGTGCTATCAACATAAGCTTCTGTTTGATGCTGATCATCAAAATCCTTCGCATCAATTAGAATTACTTCATCAAAGCCATTCCCTTTCCAGAAAGCAATCATTTCCACATTAGTTTTAGTAGAAACCATGCTGTGATGCTCTTGACTAAATCCATTCCAAACTAGAATCGGAATAAAATTTGTTACTTCTGGATAAGCCGTATGAAAGTGAGCGATCGCACTAATTGGATAGGGTTCACCCATGCCACCATCACCCATAGTCACAGGGAAAAGCTTGTCACGGTGGAGTAGAGCCGCTGACATTGCAAAATGTTGTCCTTGTCCCAGAGGTCCCGCAGGTGAAAGAATTCCAGGAATATATCCCGACAAATGACCGAGTAAACCATGCTTTTCACGATATCGTTCGCGCATTTGAGTCACAGTGCTGATGCCCATGTCTTCAAGAGAGCGATCCAGAAACATGGCGCTATAGTATCCAGGGGCATGATGTCCAACTTCAGTGGGCATATTTTTATGACCCAGCATATAAAATGCTGCCACCGCTTCAGCACTACTGGCAAATCCGCCAGGATGCCCCGATGCTTTGCTAGCCGTAACTTGTAAGGTGAGGTAGCGCAGAGCATCAGCAGCTAGTAAAGTTTGAAACACTGCCGCGCGATCCCTAGGATCGGTAACGCCAGATTTGTCAGGGCTTAGCACTGGGATACGTCCTAACTCATCGAACCCCTCCAACGGTTCGCCAAAGTACTGAATCCCTTCTCGAAAGTCATTTTTGAAGGCGGGAGTGGCTGTGGTTGTGGTTTTAGGGGTTGCGACCATAATTTTTGTGACCTTTGGTTTGTCTAGACTAGATATTTAACTTTAAGATCAAGATAGAGAAAGATTTTCGCGGTCTCTCTTGATATGTTTAAGAGTCATCTTAGTATGTACTGGTTACAGAGAAAGAATGCGATCGCTTGTTGACTTAATATCAAAAAATGAAAGCATCTGAACCGCGGACAAAATTAGCGAACTCAGCAATTTGGTAATCCTATCGTTAACTTTATGTGGTTTTCGGCACATTGCCCAATTCTTGAAATGCAGTTAGATTTGGTACAAATTTCGCTAGAGGCACTTTTGGCAGAAGGCTGGGATACATGGATCTTTGATCCAGTTTTTGGTTGGTGTGTCGAGTTTTATTGCAAAGGAATAATCGGTTATGGCAGAATATTTTGATAAAGATTTGATAAAGAACATAAGCTAATATTGCAAAATATTTACATCGTCTATGTTAAAATAAGCGTCGCGGCAGCTTGGCTCAGTCGGTTAGAGCGACGGTCTCATAATCCGTAGGTCCCGGGTTCAAATCCCGGAGCTGCTATAAAATTTAAATCTATAGAATGAAGGTATGTAGAAAGTATATATCTTCATTTCTGATTTTCTATTGGCTATTTATAACCTATTTATAACTTTGGGATTATTTATTTGAATAATGAACTATTACTCAAATTTGTTCATGATAGTATGTAAGCAATTTACTCCCTAAGACAAAGGACAGAATTATGGGATTACTCGATCGCATTGGTATGGTGGTCAAGTCCAATGTAAATGCAATGGTTTCGGCTGCGGAAGATCCAGAAAAAATTCTGGAGCAATCTATCATTGATATGCAAGAAGATTTGGTGCAATTGCGCCAAGCTGTCGCCCAATCCATGGCAGCCCTCAAACGTCAAGAACAGCAATATAGTCAAAGTTCTTCTCAATCACAAGAGTGGGAAAAACGGGCGATGTTAGCTCTCCAAAAGGGAGATGAAAATCTGGCAAGGGAAGCGCTCAGCCGCAAGAAAACCCATGCAGATTCTGCTGGAACCTTGAAAGCTGGCTTAGATCAGCAAACAGGTCAAGTAGACACGCTCAAGAAAAATTTAATTGCAATCGAAGGCAAGATCTCTGAGGCAAAAACCAAGAAAGAGATGCTCAAGGCTCGTATGCAATCGGCTAAGGCTCAAGAGAACCTCAACAATATGTTGGGCAAGGTAAATACTAACTCTGCCGCCGCAACTTTTGAGCGCATGGAAGAACGTGTTCTCATGGCAGAAGCTAGAGCTAGCGCTAGCTCTGAACTAGGCATGGACAACCTTGAGTCTCAGTTTGCTCAGCTAGAATCTGGTAGCGGTGTTGACGATGAACTAGCCGCACTCAAAGCCAAAATGATGACTGGTAGCCCTGCTTCTCAAGGTGCTCTGCCTCCCTCTGATGCAGCTAAGCCCACTGTCGGAGCAGCGATCGATGCTGAGCTAGAAGCACTTCGTCGCCAAATGGGTTAATTGGTTAATTAATCGGAAAAAATTGCGTAAAGCGACTTTTCATCTAAAAAAGCAGGGTGTATCAAATGCACCCTGCTTTTTTAGTTTTTAATAAGATGTTTATAACAATTAGATCCAGTAAAAGTAAGCACAAAGCAGAAGATCTCACTTGTTTTTAAGTTGTTGAACTCTTTCTAAGTCACGCTTGACTTCAAAAGTAAGTTCACGATTTTTGGGATCTATATTTAGCGCTTTATTAAGATAAATTTCGGCTTCTCGTAACTTGCCTACTAGGATTAATTCGTTGCTCCAACGATGGTAAGTCACCGCCTTCCAATGGATTACTTCTGGTGAATTTGGAAATCTCTCGCTCATCCCCTCAACGACGGCGATCGCTACAACATATTTTTTTTGTTTAAGCAAGTCTTGCACGCGCCGCAACATATCCAATTTGAGCTTGAGTTCAGGATCGCTATTAATTAGATCGACTTGGTTATTAACTTGTTTCACCTCGATTTTGATTTTTGATTGAGGCTGAGGTGCTTTGCTGGGAGGATTTGGAACAGATACAGATGGCGATCGCTCTGTAGTCTTGGTAGATGTATTTTTAGTAAATATTTCTTTAGACAAATCTGCTTTATCGGCATTTTTGAGCATTGTGTAAGCTTCTTGCACAAGCCGAAATTTATCGGTTGCCGCAGGATCATTTTGATTGACATCAGGATGATACTTACGAGCGAGGCGGCGATAAGCCACCTTAATATCATCTAAAGTCGCATTACGCGGAACCCCTAAAAGTCTATAGCATTCGGATAAGTGCATGAAATGGAGATTGCCAATAACAATTTGGAGCTAATCTGGCTTTTTGCGAATTGCGTACTTTCCATTGCTAGTAATCGGCGAACTTTTGTTTGCTTCAACGAGCTTAATGTACTTATCCAAAGCTTCTTCTTTAGTCCCATGTTCTGAAATAACATGAACCTTACGGCTTCCAGATAGCTCAAGGACAACTTGGTGCATAAGTCAATAATTAGAAAATAGCCTTAGAAAGAAATATATCATCAATAAAGCAAAGGAGAGGTGGCGCTTCGCGCTGCCTCTCCTCTATTTTACTAGTTGCAAATCACCAAAGTTAGCGCTTAGCGAACTTTTTAGTAAGCTTTCGTAAACGAATTGATTCTGGAGTGACCTCTAGGATTTCATCGGGACCAATGTATTCCAAGGCGCGTTCTAGACTCATCTCGATTGGCGCTTGCAGTTGCACGATGTCATCTGCACCAGCCGCCCGCATATTAGTAAGCTGCTTGCTCTTACAGACGTTCAAGTCCATATCTTGAGGGCGATTGTTTTCACCAATGATCATGCCTTTATAAACTTTAGTACCAGGTTTAATAAAGAACACACCGCGATCTTCAGCATTCTTCAATGAGAATTCAGTAGCTACGCCTTCTTCAAATGAAACTAACACTCCATTGCGACGGGCGCTAATTTCGCCAGCTGAAGGACGGTAATCGAGGAAGCTGTGGTTCATCACGCCAGCGCCGCGAGTAGCACGCATAAAGTCACCACGGAAGCCAATCAGTCCGCGTGCAGGGACGACAAACTCTAACTGAGAACGTCCACTGCTCGACATTTGCATATCGACCATTTCAGCACGACGCTGACCTAAGCGCTCAATACAACCACCGACTGCATCTTCAGGCACATCAAGAACGAGACATTCGTATGGTTCGCATTGTTTACCGTTGAGTTCGCGATAGATAACTTGAGGCTGGGTAACTTGGAACTCATAACCTTCACGACGCATGGTTTCGATCAAGATGCCAAGGTGCAATTCACCACGTCCTGCTACCGCAAAGCGATCAGGGAATTCGGGATTTTCTTGAACACGCAGAGCGACGTTGGTTTCCAGTTCACGCATTAGGCGATCGCGTACTTGACGAGTGGTAACCAACTTGCCTTCTTGACCAACAAAGGGCGAATCGTTGACGCAAAAGGTCATCTGCAAAGTGGGTTCGTCCACTTTGATCATCGGTAAAGCTTGTGGCTCATTTGGGCAAGTAATGGTTTCGCCAATATTCGCAGTAGCAAATCCTGAAACAGCGACGATGTTACCTGCCGAAGAGGTTTGCATTTCCACTCGTTTAAGACCATCAAATCCTAAAAGTTTGGTGATTTTACCTTTGGTAATCGTGCCATCTTCAGAAATGAGCGCTGCTTGCTGTCCAGAAGTAATTGTGCCGTTATGGATTTTGCCAATCACAATCCGACCAAGATAATCGGAGTAATCAAGGGTGGTAACTTGCAATTGCAGAGGCTTGTTAGGATCGCCAATTGGTGGGGATACATGGTGTAATACTGCCTCAAACAGAGGCTTCATATCGACACTTTCATCTTCTAATTTTTCCTTGGCGAATCCACCCATACCTGAAGCAAATAAGTAGGGGAAATCGCACTGGTCATCGTCTGCACCAAGTTCAAGGAAAAGGTCGAGAACCTTACTAACTGCGATATGAGGGTCAGCAAATTCGCGGTCAATCTTATTAATGACGACCATCGGACGCAAGCCTTTTTCCAACGCTTTTTTTAACACAAAGCGTGTTTGTGGCATCGGACCTTCATTAGCATCAACAATTAGCAAACATCCTTCGACCATGCCGAGCACGCGCTCGACTTCTCCACCGAAGTCGGCGTGTCCAGGGGTATCAACAATGTTAATGAGCGTATCTTTATATTTAACCGCAGTATTTTTGGAAAGGATAGTAATACCGCGCTCACGCTCTAATTCGCTAGAATCCATCACACATTCGACAAGGACTTCACCTTCACGAAAAGCGCCAGACTGTCTGAGAAGTGCGTCAACTAGAGTGGTTTTGCCGTGATCGACGTGGGCGATGATGGCGACGTTACGAATGAGGAGAGACATGGGTGATGTATCGAGTTGATCGAAAAACTTATTATTTCTCTATTCATTATGCTTGAGTTTGTCCAAAAGCGTTGTGTTTATGTCTACGTTGCAATTAAAGGCTTGAATCACGGATCATACGGATTATTGGATTTCACGGATTTTCGGAAAATTAATAGGGCTATGACATCTTGTGTCATAGCCCTATTAAAAAAATCTGTGAAATCCCTAAATCCGTACAATCTGTGATTCAGAGGTTTTTATAGGGGACTTAAGCCACTCTGCTGAAGCAAATTAAATGAATCTTTGAAAATCATCACCACACCTAAACCGAGGAGAATTACTAGCCCTCCTTGCATGACATTATTTTGGATATTTTCGGGTAAGGGTTTACCGCCGCGTAGAGCCTCGATCGCTAGAAATACTAGCTGACCACCATCAAGGGCAGGTAAGGGCAAGATGTTCACGATCGCCAGATTAATACTAATGATGGCTGTAAAGTCAAACATAGCCGCAGCATCTGACTTGAATAACTCTGAACCCATCGCCACGATCGCTACGGGACCCGAAAGTTGAGAAGCCGTGTTTTGAAAATTGGTAGCAAGTTGTTTTAAACCTTGCACAGTCATCACAACTAATCTTTCAAAGCTTTGGGTGGCGCTATCAAAAGCTTCGGCAAGATTGTGCACCGCACGACGATGGGGCTTTCCTGTGAAGTCGAGTCTAACTCCGATTTTGCCTTTACCTGTCTCTCCTATGGGTAAAATCGACACCTGGAGCAATTTCTGATCACGAACCACTTCTAAATCAACATTTTGAGCGGCACTTTTAGAAATTAGAGTTTGAAAACGATCAAGCGTGGTCAAACTGGTATCAAATTTAATGCCATTTGCCGACATGATGATATCACCAGCTTTTAAGCCTGATATGGCGGCAGGTGCATTTGGCTCAATAATTTTGGTAATTCTGACACCAGGCTGATCGACAGTGCCGATGCCAACACTTAATGTCATTACCAATAGAACTAAATAAGCAAATACAAAATTAGCAATCACGCCTGCACTGATCACGATCGCCCGATCCACGATCGGGCGATTTTTCATCAAATTTGGATCGCTAGCAGGAATGTCGCTCTCTTCATCATCATCAGGAAAGCCAACATACCCACCCAGTGGAATAGCCCGCAGCGCGTACTCTGTTTGTTTACCCTGATATTTCCACAAGACGGGACCAAACCCAATCGAAAATCGATTTACATGAATGCCCTGTAAGCGAGCCGCCATGAAGTGACCAAGTTCGTGAACCAAAATCAGAATCGCCAAAACAGCGATCGCGGGCAATGCGGACATAAGCTTTGCTCTAAAAATCTATATGTGGGAAATGTCGGATGCAATCTACAAATGACTGCTTAGTTTGCGATCGTAACACAACCAATTAAGCATTCAAATGCAGAAGAATGATCACTTAATTCTTCCTTTTGAGGATTTACACCAAAAAAACTTATGTTAAGATTAGTGTATATAAATTACAAATTATTTCGTTATTTTAATTTTTACTAGCAAAAGCACTTTCAAATGAACAATACAACTCGCATCGTTACCTCAACTGCTCGCTTATTACTAAGCTCAGACTCTGCGCCAGTATGGCTAACCCAAGCGTCACTTCTTTTGCTTAGAGTTGTGCTTGG
>JAYVVP010000424.1:0-7112 GCA_043786935.1 Pseudanabaena sp.
GTGATTCGGGGCTGGCAAGCATCGCAGGGAAAGATCTTAGGGGTGATTGATGGAGATCTGCAACACCCGCCTGAAACTCTAATTAATATGTTAGACACGATCGCGAATGGTGCCGATTTAGTAGTTGCTAGTCGCCATGTAGAAGGCGGTGGTGTGAGTGATTGGGGATTTATGCGGCGCATTCTATCCCGTGGCGCTCAAATGCTGGGTTTGATCATTCTGCCGAACGTAATCGGGCGAGTTTCCGATCCGATGAGTGGCTACTTCATGGTGAAACGCAGCGCGATCGCTAACTATCCGATGAATCCATTGGGTTACAAAATCTTGATCGAAGTGCTAGGTCGCGGCAATATTGGTACTGTAGCTGAAGTTGGCTATGTATTTCAAGAACGTCAGGAAGGAGAAAGCAAAGTCACTTGGCGGCAGTATGTGGATTACATCTTGCACCTTTTGCGCTTGCGATCGCGTGGCAGGATTAGCAAAATACGTGAAAAATTCCGTGTTCCTGTCAAACGATTTCTCAGTTATGGGCTTGTGGGTCTCAGTGGCGTATTCGTGGATATGTCAATCTTTTATTTATTGGGTACACTAGGCTGGGGCTTGACAAGCAGCAAAATAGTTGCTTCTGAAGTAGCAGTTTTAAATAATTTTTTATGGAACGATCTTTGGACATTTCGAGATATTTCTAGCCGTCAAACTGGTTGGAAGAAACTTATTAAGCGATTTGTAAAATTTAATCTTATTTGTTTAGTTGGCATCGGATTAAACTTGATTATTCTCAATATTCTTTATAATTATTTGGGAATTAACAAAAATCTTGCCAACCTAATCGCGATCGCGATCGTCACAATTTGGAATTTCTGGTTTAATCTCAAACTTAGCTGGCGCGTTACTGAAACCAAATAATCCCAGTCACCGCAAAACGTTAATTTAGATTAACCATTTAAAACTTAGGATTTATGCTCTTTTCAACTATCACATTGCCAACTTGGGTAACTCTATCGCGGCTGATTGCAGTTCCCATTATTTTTGGATTATTTATTTGGCAAGATAGTGGACTTACGCGCCTAATTGCTCTTAGTGTATTTATCATCGCGGCGATTACCGATTGGCTAGATGGATATTTAGCAAGAAAACTTAATCAAATAACTGAACTTGGTACTTTTCTTGATCCTCTAGTCGATAAGGTTTTGACGATCGCCTTATTTCTATTATTTATTGAACTTGATCAGGTTCCTGCATGGGCAGTTTTTTTAATAATTACCCGCGAGTTATTGATAACTGCTTGGCGTGGCGCTCCTAGTGCTTCTTCTAATAATTCGGGTTTTAGTAATTCGGGTGAGGCAAATAAACCGCAGATCATTGGGGCAAACCTTTGGGGGAAAGCTAAAACTGTGATGCAAATAGTCGCGATCGCCGCGTTACTCGTCAAAATCCCCTACGCGATTGGATTATTCTGGATAGCAGTTGCACTCACGTTGATTTCTGGCATTCTCTATATTGTGCCACCACCTAAAACATAGTTATAATCCAAATCAATAATCCAAATAAACAGTGTTGTCGCGCTAAAGACGGGACAACACTTATAATATTAAGAGTTGCGGTTGGAGTAAGGTTCTCATGGCGACATCTCAAACAATGGGTAAAGCGTTCGGTAATCTGTTAGGTGGACGCTTTCGAGTTGTGCAAACGATCGCTGATGAGGCTTATGGACATACTTACTTAGTTGAAGATACAGTTGCTGCGACCATGCCGCAATGGATCGCCAAAAGTTTCTGTTTGATCAATAAAACTAATCTTCAACTCGACTGGGCGCGATCGCTATTTCATAATCAAGTTCCCAAATTGCAACAACTTAGCGATCGCAGTTCTGACTTTCCAAAAATTACGACTTATTTTGAGCAAGAGGAGGAATTTTATATCGTTGAAGAAGCGATAAATGGAACTCGACTTAGTGACGACATATCCGCAGGTATGCTGTATAGCGAGTTAGAAGTAATTAAATTCCTGCGAAAACTACTTGCGAGTTTGCATGTTGCTCATACTGCCAACATGGTACACGGGGACATCAATCCACGAAATTTAATCCGCCGTAAAAATAATTCTGGTGATAACAATCATTTTGTCCTGACTAACTTTGCTGTTCTTAAAGGCATTTATGCAACTGCTGCTCAGAATGGAGTCGTGCTTGGTACGCCTAGCTATATGCCCTTTGAACAAGCGCTTGGACACTTCACACCCAAATGCGATATTTATGCTCTTGGCTTAACTGCAATTCAATTACTGACGGGCTTGCATCCAAGTCAGCTACTGCGTCGTGCTGATCTAAATTTATTAGACTGGCAAATGGGTTCTTCAATAAGTTCAGAATTAACGACCATTCTTAATCGCATGGTCAAACATCATCATCAAGATCGCTATCAGACAGCGCAAGAAGTCCTTTACGATCTTGATAATTTCCCAGTTAGTGAGGATGCTAGCAATTTCCAGATGCCAACTTTTTCTCTCGATCAGAATACAGGTCGTTGGGCGATCGCTCTAGTCTGTTTAGCAGGAGTTAGTTGGGCAGTACTGAATTTTAATCAGTATCTTCCCAAGTTTGGGTTGCCAACTAGTACCGTCCCATCTTCTCCTACAATTTCTGTGACTCCTGAGCCTGTCGTTTCTCCTTATCAATTACGCCTCAATTTGAAAGGACATAATGGTTGGGTGAGAGCTGTAGCTTTTTTTCCGAATGGATTTAGTTTTGCTAGTGGTAGCTATGATCGCACGATCCGTCTATGGAATGTCCGTGAAAATCAGTCGTTTGGCACTTTATCCAATCACTTAGGTTCGATTTCTGGCATTAATGCGATCGCGGTGCATCCAAATGGTAGTACATTTGCGACAGCTTGTATTGATAAATCGATTAAGCTATGGAACTTCCGCAGTGGAAAACCGATTCGCAATCTTGAAGGACATGAAGGACAGGTTTACAGTGTTGCTTATAGCCCCGATGGTAAAATCTTGGTTAGCGTCAGTGCTGATAAAACAATCAAGCTATGGAATTGGCGCAAAGGAGAACTATTAAAAACTCTAGAAGGACATCAAGATAAAGTAGTATCGGTTGCTTTTCATCCCGACGGCAAGAGAATTGTAAGTGCTAGTTTTGATAAAAAGATCAAACTTTGGGATGTTAGTACAGGCAAAGAAATTCTCAACATAACGGGGCATACTGCTCCTGTAAATGCAATTACTTTTAGTCCCGATGGCAAATTTATTGTCAGTGGTAGCCAAGATCAAACTGTAAAAATTTGGGATGCTGAGACAGGCAAAATTATTAAAACACTCTCAGGACATACAGCTAGTGTTTTAGCTGTGGCACTTAATAGAGACGGTAGTGCGATCGCTTCAGGCGGCGTAGATAAAACAATTCGCCTCTGGAATGTCAAAACGGGTGAGATGACGCAAACTCTTAGCAACCACGAAGCCCCAATCTTATCACTAAGTTTTAGTCCCATAGACGCAACTTTGGTCAGTGGCAGCGCTGATCGCTCAGTCAAAGTTTGGCGATATTAAACCGCCAATTCAACTATTTGACTAAATTTAGTTTTTGACTTTTGATTAAAGGATCAGATTTTTAGCATGAAAAAAATTTAAAAAGTACATTTACTCTCATTATCTTCAATTGCCTCATTTTTGAAATAGCCCTGCCGTTTTCTAAATGGAGGAGTATGTCAAACCGTTTTGACTTGCCGCTATTACGTACGATCGCTCAGTGAGAATATTAAGTCACCGCTTTAATCTTCAGTTGCATCTTAGAATCTTTGCTGATAATAGCAAATTGTTTCTTCCTAAAACTCTAACCTATACGCTCAAGCGTTAAGATAGTAATTGGTTCATAGATGCGGTTTCTGGGTCTCTTAAATCAATGGCTGTTAAACTTGCGCTGGATGATAAACAAGAAATACTTCGCCTCTATCGTGAGTCTGATGCAACCACGACTTATCTAGCGAAGCAATTTGGCATTAGTACGAGTACAGTTTTGCGACTGCTTCAAGAACTAATTCCTGCTGAGGAGTATCGATTATTGGTTAGTCAAAAAAAGGCTGATGGGAAAAGAGGCTCGCGGGTAAGCCATGAATTTAGCAACTTTCAGGTAAACCAACTTGCTTTGCTGCCAGATGATTTGCCTACGGCTAAAGATGTTATTAGTAGTAGTCTTGATCAAGATGACGAAGAAATTGTGATCGCAATCGATGACCAGCAACAGCTAAATGACCAAATCGATAGGGCCGAAAGTATCCTTGAAGAGCTAGAAGAGGATGACCCAGAGATAGATGATCAGGAAGCCGAAGATGATTTGGATCTTGAAGCTGATGAGGATGACTTAGATCTTGAAGCTGATGAGGATCTACTTGATGAAGCTGAAGATGATCTAGTCGATGAAGATAATCTCGATTTAGATGATGAGATTGACTTTCCAGAAGAAGATGGTGATGCTAGCTTAGAAATGTTCGCTGAGTTGCATGGTAATCATAGTGCTGGCGATCGCCTTGAGATACTGCCCCTAGACAAAGCTGATCTGCCACTAATTTGCTACATTGTCGTTGATCGCATTGCCGAGATTATTACTCGTCCCCTCAAAGATTTTAAAGATCTGGGCACAATTCCTATAGAGGAGTCATTGTCAAAAACTATTCCTGTTTTCGATAATCATCGTGTAGCAAGGCGATTTTCACATCATAATCAGCGCGTTATTAAATTTCCTAGCGATTTGATCCATATTACGCGACCAAAACTTGTTCAAAAAGGGATTACGCGCATTCTATTTAGTGGTCAGGTCTATACTCTGTGCTAAGTCTTTCACCATCAAGGCAAAAATTTTGGCATATTGCCCATACTGCTGACCATGAAATGTCAATTGACCATTTAATCGAAGGGGCTTTGGCGATCGCGTGGGAAGAATATCCGCGGATGGATCTCGGACATTATCGTGAGATTTTGGATCGCATGGTTAACGATTTACAGCCACGTCTTGCCGAAGTTCACTATCCACTTAAGGTGGTTCAGGTAATCAATCAATATTTGTTTGTCGAGCAGAGCTTTTCTGGTAATGATCGCGATTATTACGACCCACGCAATAGCTTTATTACAGACGTGTTAGATCGGCGCTTAGGAATTCCCCTGTCGCTATCAATTATTTATATGGTGATTGGCGATCGCCTTGGCTTTCCCATTGAAGGAATTAGTTTCCCTGGACATTTTATTGTTCGTCCGCAGCATCCCGACATGGAAATTTTTATCGATCCTTATAATCAGGGTGAAATTCTATTTCCTGAAGATTGTGCGAATAAGTTGACTCAGTTATATGGGCAGAAAATTCCACTTCAGCGCGAATACCTTGAACCAGTTAGTATTCGTCGTATCTTAGATCGTTTACTTAATAATTTAAAAATGATCTATTTACGCTGTCATGAGCCATCTAAGGCTTTAGCAGCAATCGAGCGATCGTTAATGCTCAATCCTGATGTACCAACCCAATGGCGCGATCGGGGTCTAATTTGTTATCAACTTGATCGCTACACTGAGGCAAAGATCGATCTCAATAGCTATCTCCAACATCGACCGTATGCTGAAGATAGCCAGATTATTATGCAGTTGTTGAATGAAATGACTTAACCACAGTGTTTAAGCAAGCTTAGTGCGAATTGCTTCGACGCGATCGCGGTTGACACCAAGATCAGACTCACCCAAACGGGAAGCAGAACGAACTTCGATAATGGATTTATCAGCGTTCAGATAAAACTCAACATCATCGACATAACCCATCAGCGCACTAGTAAATTCAGCATAGAGGTAGTTACCTTCAGCAGCGATGATTTTGGTGCGGGGCATACTTGAAATTGTTGCCTTGAGAGCTTCTAAAGCTTTAGCAGGATCGCCTGTATAAGTCAAAGGCGAGATTTTATGTTGTGCATCGACGCTTCGGCTAGAAACGCAGTTGGGAGAGTTTGGGCAATCGAGCAGTTTGCCATCGGTTACACCGAGATTAGCGGGGCGTGAGCCTGAAAATGAAAAAAGTGCCATAGGTGTTGCAATCGCAGAATTTAAAGAATAAGTAAGTGAATGAGCGGAAGCCGCAGGGACAAATCCTAAGTGGGCTATCGTAACAAAATATAAGCTCACAGCGATCGCGACAAGTTTAGACATATTTCTAGTTATTGATTTCGCTAAGTATTAATACGCAATTGATTATTGCATTTACATTGCCTTTACTTCTATCTATCGTTTATCTATCGCTAAAAGGGGCTAAGTCCCCTACCTGTCATCAGTCTGTTATAAATTTGTCATAAGTTTTAAGCCGCAAAAAACAATCCACGTACAAGGTTAAAAAGTGTCCCAAACATCAGCACGAGAGTAGCTAAAGAGGCGATCGCATTTCCTGCTGCACGTTTGCTAGCTTCAATGTAATATCCCCATGCATAAGCAATGCGTCCAACAATCCAGACAGCGCCTAAGATTGCGCCCCATTTAGGATCTACAAAAATACTGTATAGCCATAAGCAAGGCAAAAACAGCACAATTTGTTCGAGCGTGTTTTGATGAGCGCGATAGATGCGTTCAAAAGTTTCGTTACCAGTAGTTTGTGGCGGCTGAATTTTGTATTTAAAACGCGCAGCGCCTACCGCAATCCCTAAACCAAAATAAACAAACAATGCGCCGATAGTAGCGATCGCAGGAAATACTAGTGTTTTGATGTCCATTTAGTTATTAGTTGTCGGTTTATAGCGAGCAGAAGAGAGACTTTTCGCCACTCTCTTCTTAAGCATTATGATAATTGCTATATTTTATTTTAAGTTATGCAAAAGTTTCATATATGTATAGGAGTTGTCGCAGCAGGATTGATATGGGGTTGTCAGCCGACTCCATCAACTAGCCCAGCCCCGCCAACCGCAAATCCTACGACTGAAAAAGCAATTAATTATTTGCGATCACAGCTCAATTTATCGCCGAATGTAGCGATCTCGGTCGAGTCACAAACACCGCAGTTAGCCAATATCAGCGATTTATGTCAAACATCTGCGCCTACTCAAAATGGATCAGCGATTGCGCTAATTGCTGAGGATATC
>JAYVVP010000425.1:0-2478 GCA_043786935.1 Pseudanabaena sp.
CGTAATTGGCTCAATGTAAGTGCGATCGGCGATGACAGGATCGGTCATGATCGTCGCGGGATTGGAGTTAACTAGGATCACATAGTAGCCCTCGTCCCGTAAAACTTTACAGGCTTGGGTTCCTGAGTAGTCAAATTCGCAGGCTTGCCCGATCACAATTGGGCCAGCGCCAATCAACAAAATCTTTTGGATGTCAGTACGGCGGGGCATATAGTCTTGTATTTCTTAGGTAACTCGCAATACATTTTATAGCGTCATGGCGATCGCTTAGTATGTAGCGCATGATGCTAATTGGTTTATTGGTTCCTAGTAGAGCTATTTTTCTGCATCTTTAAGGGATGGTAAGATGTGACAATAAAGACAATGGTGTGTTATGTCAAATCTTGAATTACTAACTCAAATTAGGCGATCGCTAAGTTAAAAAAGTTTCTGAAGTTCCATTAGTGGATGATAAACCTATTGTGTCTTGCTATGAACTCACAAAAAAATGGATTGGTATTGCTGATGATTTGCCTGTAAATCAAAAATATATGGAGGTTGAAGTTGCTTTGGTGTCGGCATGAAAATATAGGTGATCGCCTGCCTAAAAACCTTATAAAATATTGTGAATCTGCTCGATTAGGGTGAATTATGATTACGTTTGAAAGTGCGCTTGATGCGGTTAGTCAGTTGTCAATTGATCAGCAGGAAATATTAATTGATATTCTTAAAAAACGTAATGCTGAGGTGAGAAGGCGACAAATTCTAGAGGAATGTCGTGAGGGCGTGGCTGAGTATCGCTCTGGAGTTTTAAAGTCTCAGACTGCGGAGGAAGTGATCGCTGATCTGCGTAGTTATTTGGATAGTTCTGAGGATGCATGAGAAAGCTGGTTTTGACTTCTAAATTTAAGAGGTCGCTGCAAAAGTTTGTGCAGCGTAATGTTGGCTCACAAAGACAGGTGGAGAGGACGTTGTTGTAAATGACGGAAGATGTGTTTGCTCCTAGTTTGATGTCACATCGGCTGAAGGGTGAGTATGATGGTTTACGGGCTTGTTCTTGTGGGTATGATTGTCGGATTATTTTCTCTATTGAGAAGAACGAACAAACGAATGAAGAAGAGATTGTTTTGTTAAATGTTGGTTCCCATGATGAGGTGTATTAAGTTCGCATAAGACAATAATCAATCCATCAGCGCTAATTGATTTCCCCCTTTTTCCTTGAACTTATGAATGATGCAGAGTTATTGGCAATAATCGCACAAGCAGAACGCGATCGCTAGACTGAACTCGATCTGTCAAGGAACGATCTGGGGAAATTGCGATCGCATATCTAAAAAATCTTGTAAAATGTCATTAGATTAAGTATGCACGAGGACTCAGAAAATGACAGTTTTGGAGAAAATTCTGAGTAAAATGCAGAAATTACCAACAGATCAGCAGCAACGAGTACTCCGCTTTGTTGAATTTCTCGCGTTTGAGTTGGGCGATCGCCAAGTTAACCAAGAACCTGAACGCCCAATTGCTCAAAAGCCTCAAGGTTCTCCTCGCGATTTACTTAAAAAATGGGAAGGGGCGGTTGAAGGTGGGGTTGACGATCTTTCTTTTAACCAGAAGTATATGGAAGGGTATGGTCAGAAATGAGTCAGCGCGTAATTCTTGATACTGGTGTTTTGGTTGCATATTTTAGAAAGTCTGATCGCTTTCATGGATGGGCTGTAAAGCAATGGGAACTGGTTGATTTACCTGTATTCACTTGTGATGCGGTGATTTCGGAAGCTTGTTTTCTATTTCGAGATTTGCCTCATATTCAACGTGCCATAGTTGAGTTAATTGAAGGAAATGTAATCGCGATCGCTTTTGATTTGCAAGAGGAGGCTGGTAATGTGCGAGTATTGATGGATCGTTATGAGTCTGTGCCGATATCGTTTGCGGATGCTTGTTTGGTGAGAATGTCTGAACGAGTTGCTAATAGTGCGGTGATGACTTTAGATAGTGATTTCAAAATTTATCGCAAACACCGTAATGAAGAGATTTCTATAATTCAACCGTAAAGTTCCCATTGTTTTTACTTTTTCCTTTCTACTTTTTCCCTGAAATTATGACAGATGCAGAGTTATTGGAAATAATCGCACAAGCAGAACGAGAGGGCTGGACAGAACTCGATCTGTCGGGAAACGGTCTGGAAGAATTGCCAAGCGAAATTGGACGGTTGCAAAGTCTGGAAAGGTTGATTTTAGGTAAGTTAAATGTGTATTATGATACAAGAGAGTATAAAGAGAATCGTTTAAGTACTACTTCTACTAGTCGAACGATGCAAAGACTTCAAAGGCAACGAAAGTCGATTTTAGATACGTTTAAGTGTAAAGAAGCTGAGCTTGAAAATCTTATTGGAGACAAAGGGAATCGCTTAACTGCTATTCCCCAAGGGATTTTTCAATTAACTAATCTCAAAGAACTTCATATTGCATACAACCAAATCACGGCGATACCAGACGCGAT
>JAYVVP010000426.1:0-18406 GCA_043786935.1 Pseudanabaena sp.
ATGTTGGGCTTTCTTGGTCACAGTTGTTTTCTATTCGATATGTCTTTTAACTGGCTTCAAATATACTTTTGTGTGTCTCACTTGACGGAACCAGTACCGAATTGGGAGATTGTTAATAAATTCTTATCTCCTATAACGATACATTAAGATTTACCTACTAAAGCTGTTGCTAAGACCCAATCATCATCAATATCTCGGCATACTTGATGCTCTAATTTAGATGGGCTAACTATTTCCATTTTTGCTCGAAATATTGATAGAGCTTCTATTATATCTTCCAGATTATATTTGAATTTCTTTTGAAGCTTTTCCGATAGCTCATTTAATATGAACGCGGGAAAAATAAGCTCATGTACCTCCAAAGAATGTTCTACAAGTGAGTAACATTTTCCTCTAGAAATCAATGATGCGATTAACACATTGGTGTCAAGAACTATTCTCATGACACTATTTCAAATATATCTTCGTCAGTTGATTTATTTCATTTTAGCTTGGACAGATCAAGGAAAAGATGATAAACGGCTGATTAGTCGTCTTGCTCATCAAATATTTCGGGAGCTATCCATCGACACTTGTCGCAATTGATGCAACCACTAGACCTGTTGGGTAATAACGAATTAAAATCGCTGAAACAGTTACCTAGAGATGGTTTCAAGGCTTTTGACTCAGAATCCTTGAAACCTTTATCCAGATTGGCTTTTGAGGCTTTTTGAGCTTATTACCCAACAGGTCTACTATCTACATAGAAGTCTCCAGAAATATTTTGAGATCGACGATGCTTTAGGTTAGCCATGAGATAGGGTTAAGTTTGTGTGAATAGATTCTTAAAATTGAGGTTTAGTTAGTGGTGGAGTGATGAAAATAGCGATCGCATTGTGAACAGGCGCAATCTCAGTTATAGAGCGATTGAGAATATTGCCACCAAGATATAAAGTAGAAGAACTACCACCGTCTAGATTAAGTGCATCAACTGCACCGAGCTTTTTGAGAACTTCCGCAGTTTGCAAGAGATTGGGAGCAGCGCCTTCAGGTGCAGCTTGGACGGTGACGAGAAGAACTTTGCCTTTCTCCTTAGTAGTCGCGATCGCACTGCGAACAGCCGCTTGAGTATCAAATCCAGCTTGGAATTTTTCTAACTTTCCATCTAAAGAAAGAGTTCCATTTTTAAGCAGTAGTGGTCCTGCACCGATCAAGTTAGGGAAACTAGCAAATCTCTCAGGAATAAACGCTTGACGACCACGCACAGTTATACCAGTAGGTAATTGTTTGGCAGCCTCAGGAGTTTGTCTAGCTACTAAAAGATATCCATCACTCGGTATGGTAACTTGTCCTACGCCGACTAAACCACCTTGATATTGAGCCACCACGCGATCGCCACGCACCACGATCAGTAGTTCATTTTCAGTCAGTGGACTATAGGTACTACCCCAGTTTGGAGTATAACGAGCAATTCCTCGCTGTACATAACCGCTATTTAGATTAGTGAGCACAATCTTGGGCTGGTCAGCAGTGGATATTTCTTCAGTAAAATTGAGACGGTCAATTAATGTTTCACCCTTCTCATTCCAAGCGATCGCTCCTCTGACCAAAGCTGTACCAGCTAACCAGCGATTCCCTTCCCTGATTGCGCCAACGGGTAACTGTCTAATTCGATTAAAAAACCCTCCATTAATCGCTCCCACTGCTTGAGCTTGTTCTACCATTTGCGGAACGGGACTTAAGCCTAATATTCCATTAGGTGATCCATCGGGATGGCTCCAAATGGGACGTAATTTTAAGCGTGGCTCTTTGAGATCAACTTCTAGAGCCGTAACTGCAAACTTAATAGTTTTAGGATCTTTAGCAGTCTTTGGATTGTTAGGGATTTCGACAACTTGTTCAATCCTTCGTAATCCTTCTGTCCACTGCACAGTTAAACTGGGCGGTACATAGTCGCGTCGCAAATCGATCACGATCCGAGGAGTTGGCGTGCTGAGCATCTCGATCGCTGGCGTAATTGATTCATTTAGTTGAATCTGAATCTGAGTTAATTTGCCTTGTGGCTGCAATGTCACCGACTTAACTAGATTCCCTGCGGTCGTATTCGTGCCAATTGGTAAATCAGACACCATTTCTGCCGATACAACTAAATTAATCACATTTCCCTGTTGACTGACTCGATAAGGAGTGCGCCGATTCAGGTCAATTACTAGGCGATCGCCCCAAGTTTGTTTGCTACGCCGTACCGCTTGCATCTTGGCATCTGGTGTATAGATATTTAGAGTGTTTCCTGAGATTTCGGTACGCCACTGTTCAGCAAATGGGGTGAGATCAAGATAGCGAGATCGACCCGTACTATCAAAGGCTACTCGCGAAAAAGTCGGACTAGAAAACCATTGTAATCTTTGGCGATCGGCTTTGTCCGAGTCCAACATCTGCACGCCTAAACTACCTGTCAGCCAATCTTCTTGGACGTACACACTTTGTTGACCTTGCTCTACTCTCCTAATCCAACGTCCTGACCAAGGTTGTCCATTTAATTGGATCACAGTTCCATTATCAGGAACTGTCGCCGATGGAGCGCTATCAGCAATTAGAAATTGGCTAAAGCTAGCAACAAGAAGGGGAATTAGTGTTTTACGGTATGTCATTTTCATGAGGATTCAGCGTAATTTAAGGCGCAGGATTAAAATAACGAGATTGAACAACTTCAATTTCTGCCAAAATTTCAGCATTTAGCTGCACCTTAGCACTGTCGATATTTTCCTTTAGTTGTTCCATCGTGGTCGCCCCAATAATTGTACTTGCAACAAACCAACGACTTCGCACAAATGCTAGCGCTAATTGGGTAGGCGATAGATCATATTTTTGAGCGATCGCTACATATTCGGCAGTCGCCTTGCTGACATTCACTTTACGATAGCGCTGCCCAAAGTTAGGGAACAGACTGATGCGGGTACTTGCGGGTGCATTGTGGATATACTTCCCTGACAAATAGCCGAAGGCAAGTGGGCTGTAAGCAAGCAAGCTCACCTGCTCACGATAGCAAGCTTCAGCGAGGTGGCTGTCAAAAGTGCGATTGAGCAAGCTATAGGCATTTTGGATTGACACAATCTTTGGTAAGCCTAGCTGTCTGGCAATATGGCTAAATTCACAAATGCCCCAACTAGTTTCATTACTTACGCCCAAATGTCGAATTTTGCCAGCTTGAATTAATTCAGCAAAAGTTGTTAATTGCTCCGCGATAGAGACCATTTCGCGTTCATTTTGGCGATTAAAGGCAACCTCACCAAACATCGGTACATTGCGATCTGGCCAATGAATTTGATAGAGATCGATATAGTCAGTTTGCAAACGCTTGAGGCTATCATCCACAGCTTGCAAAATATTTTTGCGACTTAGAGCCGCGATCGCATCATCACGCAGCCATTTGTAATTGCGACCTGTACCAATGATTTTAGTGGCAATGATTAATTTATCGCGCTGCTGCTTGATATGTGGCTGTGCCAACCATTCACCAATATATTGCTCAGTTCGACCCTGAGTTTCAGGTTTTGGCGGCACTGGATACATTTCCGCCGTGTCGATAAAGTTAATTCCCTGTGTGATCGCGTAATCTAATTGTTCATGGGCTTCGGCGATCGTGTTTTGTTGTCCATAGGTCATAGTACCTAAGCAAATTTCGGACACTAAAAGTTCACTCGTACCTAATCTCTTGTATTCCATGTTTAATAAATAGATACCTCAACGTAACCATACTAGAAAGGCTTAAGGCTATTTCTACAAACGATTTCTATGAATAATTTCTGCAAGATCGCTACCAAAAGAAAAAAGGCTCAGTTAGAAAACCTTTAAAAAACCTTTTTTCTTTTTGATTTAAGCGTTCTTTTTCAAGAGTTCTACTTTGTCTAAACGTTCCCAAGGCAGATCTAAATCGTCGCGTCCCATGTGACCATAAGCAGCTACATCTTGATAGAAACGACCTTTGCGAACGCTTGGCAAGTTTTGCAAATCAAAATTCTTGATAATTGCCGCAGGGCGTAGATCAAAATGATCCTTTACTAAACGCAATAAGGTTTCATCATCAACCTTGCCAGTGCCGAATGTATCGATGTGCATACTGGTAGGACGAGCCACACCGATCGCATAACTAATTTGTAACTCGCACTTGCTAGCAAGTCCTGCGGCAACAATATTTTTAGCAGCATGACGACTTGCATAAGCTGCACTGCGATCAACTTTAGTTGGATCTTTGCCAGAAAAAGCACCGCCGCCATGTCGAGCATAGCCGCCGTAAGTATCGACAATAATCTTGCGCCCTGTTAGTCCAGAATCACCTTGAGGTCCACCAATCACAAACTTTCCAGTTGGATTAACGAGATAGCGAGTTTGATCGTCAGGTTTGACCGAAGTATCAGCAAAGCTTGGCAAAATTACATGTGTCCAAAGATCGGCTTTGATGCGTTTTTGTACTTCGGCTTCATCCGTACAGCCTTCGATCGCGGCATCATGTTGCGTAGAAATCAAGATCGTATCGATCGCGACGGGTTTATTGTTTTCATAAACCACCGTAACTTGGGTTTTGCCATCTGGACGTAAATAAGGCAATGTACCGTTTTTACGAACAACCGATAGCTGACGGGCAAGACGGTGCGCTAAAGCGATCGGCATAGGCATGAACTCGGGCGTTTCATCACATGCAAACCCAAACATAATCCCTTGGTCGCCCGCACCTACTGCTTCAATTTCGGCTTCTTCCTCAGCGCCAGTGCGGACTTCGTGAGCCACATTAACACCTTGAGCAATATCAGGGGACTGTTCGTCCAGCGCCACCATTACCGCGCAGCTATTTGCCGAGAAGCCATTATCAGCATCAATGTAGCCAATTTCAGCAATTTTTTTACGAGCAATATCGACGTAATTGACATGTGCTTTGGTTGTGATTTCCCCTGTGATCAAGACCAAGCCTGTGTTTACTACAACCTCAGCAGCGACACGCGATCGCGGATCTTGAGTCAGTAAGGTATCAAGAATCGTATCGGAAATCTGATCGCAAATTTTATCAGGATGTCCTTCTGTAACCGATTCAGATGTAAATAAAAAGCGACTAGCCAACTATGTTTCCTCCTAAACGCAAGAAGTATAAGACGAATTTTTTGTATCTCTTAAGATTTACTCATCATATAGTGATCGTTAGTCAAGTTAAGATACTAGATTCAAAAAGTCGGAGAAAAGTCTAGAAATGTCGTTTAGTTCAACCTTAACTTCTATAGCGATCGCGATACAAATCAAACTTATTATCGAGCTTCTAAGAGTATTAATACGATTTAAAACTTTATACGCTAGTAAATCCAGTTTTTTGTCGTAATTTTTAATTGCATGGTCATATCTAAGTAAGGTAGACAAAATTAAAATTATTCTTGGAAAATATGACTGCCTATAGGTATAGTCTGGTTAACATAACTACAATTTGATTGCCAAAATTACAAAGTGATCTCACCTCTATGGATACAAATAACTTGAAATTTCAAACTACTGCTCAAGAAGCCTGTTATGAAAAAGTAGTAACTTGGATGCAAGAGATATTTGGCAAATGTCCTTGCGCTCGTCAAGATATTCCAGGGCTAGGAATATTTATAGGTTCAGCATTAATAGAAGTACTGATCTTTCCTTGGGATGTAGATGATGCAATTATTAGTGCGCGATCATATGTTGTTGTCGGCGCAGAATTAAAACCAGATCTGATGCGATATTTGTTAGAAGAGAACGCAAAAATGATCTTCGGAGCATTTGGAATATCACCAGATAGTGAAATTTTGTTTGAGCATTCAATCGTTGGCTCAACTTGCGATATGAAAGAGTTAGAAGCATCAGTCAAAGCTGTCATGGAAATTGCGGATGAATATGACGACAAAATTGTTGATCGCTGGGGTGGTAAGAGAGCATTAGATAGAATTCATGCAGGCACATTATCTGATAATGGCTGGTCACTGTAAAGGATTAGAAAGGCTAGGGAGACGCTTCCCTGTTTTGTGATTTTATAAAAGCGCAAAGCGCTATATTCTAGACAATTTCAATTTAGCAAGGTTCTATGCCGCAAACGATCGCCGATATTAATGCCAAAATCACAGATGGTAAAGCTAAAGTTCTCACGGCTACTGAACTCAAAACTTTAGTTGCAGATGTGGGTGTAGTCCAAGCTGCTAAGCAAGTCGATGTAATTGTTACAGGAACCTTCGAGCCGATGGAATCATCGGGGGCAATTCTCAATCTAGGACATACTGATCCACCGATCAAGATTCGCTCTTGTTGGATTGATGGTGTGCCTGCCTATGCAGGATTTGGAGCAGTTGATATTTATTTAGGAGCAACCCAAGAAGCAGAACCTAGTGATGAAGTTCTACAATATCGGGGTGGTGGTCATGCGATCGCCGATTTGATCGCAGGTAAAACAGTAAGCTTTAAAGCGATCGGACATCCTAACGATTGTTATCCACGCGCTAACTTTGAGACGACAATTACCAAAGATTCGATTAATCAGTTCTATCTATTTAATCCCCGCAATCTTTATCAAAACTTTATAGTCGGCGTAAATGGTGGTGAAGAGACTCTTTATACTTATCTTGGACCGCTACAACCACGTTTAGGTAATGCAGTTTACTCCAATCCAGGTGCAATTTCGCCATTATGGAATGATCCTGATTTGCGATTGATTGGGATTGGGACGCGCATCTTTATGGGCGGCGGTGTTGGTTATGTAGCTTGGGAAGGAACTCAACATTTCCCCTTGCAAAAACGCTTAGAAAATCGCACGCCGATTGGACCTGCGGCAACTTTGGCTTTGATTGGTGATGCTAAACAAATGACTTCTGAATGGGTACGCGGCTGCTATTTCCGCAATTACGGTGCTTCGTTAATGATGGGAGTAGCCGTTCCTTTGCCTGTGATTGATGAGGAAGTGGTAGTGAGAGCCGCAGTAATGGATGAGGAGTTAGTCGCTCCTATAATTGATTTCTCGATTCCTCGAAGAGTACGCCCAATTTTTGGTTCTGTCTCTTATGCTCAACTCAAGTCTGGCAAAATTGCGATCGCGGGGACAACTGTTCGCACTGCACCTTTAGCTAGTCAACATCTCTCAGAAGAAGCGGCTAAAACGCTCAAAGAGTGGATTATAAAAGGAGAGTTTACGCTTACTGAACCTGTCGCCATGTTGCCAAGCGATCGCGCATTTTTACCGCAAGACCTGCGCGGATTCTAGCCAAAAATATGGCAAATTTGTTACACTTTTCGGGAATCCCCTTCATCATTTTCAGCCTCGAAGATACTTGTGATTTCTTTTAAAATGAGTTCAAAAATTCCTCTCAAAATAATTTTTTCAGGTAAAAATACACTAGGATTTTCATCGGTATCATCCAAAGAATTGCTATCTAAAAGAAGACAATTTTCGCCATCATCCATCAGCCATTCAACCTGAAGCAGTTCCTCAAGATCGCCTGATTCACTTTTATATTCCTCACGAAATTCAAGTGCCACCTCTGATTTGTAACCCTCAACAGGAATAAACCCTGTTAATTTAGCGTGGTAGCGAAGATCGAAATCAACAACATATCCAAGCTTGATTAAAGCCTGTTCTACTAGTTCATAAGTAGCCATATTTAACAGATTTACATAACTATTCTTTAAAAAAGCCTAGCATGTCAGATCATATTCTAGAGGTTTAACTTTTTTGGCGAAGCAGTTCTATCTCATCGGAACTTAATGACCAACCTAAAGCTCCCGCATTTTGTTTAGCTTGACTCGCATTCTTCGCCCCAGGGATGGGAATAATATTTCCTTGAGATATTAACCAATTCAAAGAAATTTGAGCAGGAGTTTTATCGTATTTTTCCGATAGATCTTTCAAGGTCGAGAATAGAGGCTCCAGCTTTTGTAAACCTTTAGAACTAAAGCGAGAATCAAGACGACGCGCACCTTGCAAATCTTTCACGGTTTCAGGGGTATATTTACCAGTTAGTAAACCTTGAGCCAGAGGACTATAGGCAAGAATAGTTACACCTAGTTGTCGCGATTTTTCAAGAACGCCATTCTGCTCGATTTTTCTAGCTAGTAAGGAATAAGGAACTTGATTTACAGCAAGGGGAATTCCCTTTTCGGCAAGATACTTGTGTGCTAGGGTCATCTGATCAGCAGAATAATTGCTTACACCTACTGATTGAATACGTCCTTTTTTTACTTCGCTAGCCAAAACCTCCATAAAGTCTTTAGTTTTGAGTATAAATTCTAAGGGCCAGTGGATTTGGTAGAGAGAGATTTGTGATGTTTGTAATCGCTCTAAGCTGGCGGTCAGAGCCTCAACGATTGCAGCACGATTCCAGCGCCAAGGTAAAGGGAAATATTTGGTTGCAATTTGGACTGGGTGCGAAGTTTGCTTGCAAAATTTACCAATCAATCGTTCCGATTCACCAAGTCCATAAACTTCAGCAGTATCAAAGAATGTGATTCCTGCCTCAACAGAAGCTTGAAATGCTTCCTCCACATCTTTTGCGCCAAAATCTTTACCATAAGCCCAAAACAGGGTATCTCCCCATGCCCATGTCCCCACGCCTAGCGCAGTTACAGTGGGACCATCAGCACCGAGTTTGATCGTTTGCATATATCTTTGGCTAAACTTTTTGGCTAAACTTTCCCGCTCATTATAACAATTTACAAAAGGGAGCGCGAATCCCTTTTTTTTGCTTTTAAACTAACTAGAGTGCAGAGCGCGATGATTTAAAATCAGTTTGTCAAACCATGCTTCTAAGCGATCGCCCCATACTTCTAAAGAATATTCTGTTTCTACTTGTTGGCGACAGGTAAAGCGATCAATTTGATCTAATTGGGAAATTGCTTGAATTAAACCCGATACACTTCCCATCTCTACGAGAAAGCCTGTCTTGCCCTCTCGAATAATCTCTGTAAGCCCACCACTACGATAGGAAATTACTGGAACGCCACAAGCAAAAGCCTCGATCGCGGCATTTCCAAAAGCCTCCACCCAGCGTGGTGTCATCAGCAAAGCACTACATTGTCCTAACTTTTGTTGTAATTCAGTAGTAGATAGAAATCCTTCATAATGAATCTTGGCTTCAGGGAAGGATGTTTGGATCTGTTGCCAGTAACCTTGATCTTGAATTAATCCAAATACTCGTAAAGGTAATCCTGTGCTTTGAGCAGCTTCGGCAGCATCTTCTAATCCCTTTTCTGGAGAGATACGCCCCACCCATGCAAGGCTAGGTTTTTCAGGATTTGTAATAAAGTTATATTGGGTCAAATCTATACCCTTACCCATGATTGTCAAGCGATCGCCATCGCTAAAAGTATCCGCACAGGCGCGAGTATTTACGGCGATCGCATCAGGAATCAGCTGTGAAGTTTTGCTCACCATCGCATCCATTATTGGTGAAAGTGACGACATGCTGATCCAATGCGCGATCGGGCGATGAAAAAATGGAGTGAGATAGAGAGGCAGCCAATCGTAGGCAAAATTAAATAATAAGTCGAATTGATCTTGCGATTCTCTAGCGTAGCTCCACATGTTTTCTAAAACAGAATTTTGTGGAATTACGATTGTATCAGCATCAACTTGAGTTTGCGCTGAAGTTTGTACCTTTCCTGCTATTTGAGTTAGTTTAGTGACACTAGTTACTGAACCTTCGGGGGCAACTATTTCTACCTGATGCCCTTTAGCCATTAAAGCTTTCGCGGCGTTTTGTAAGGTCAATTCTACTCCGCCACCTATACCTGAGCCTAAGGCTCCTACTGGAGTAGATAGAAATAGTAATCGATAATTTTTTTTATTCATAATAATACTTTTATTAAAAACGGCACAAAGCGCCAATTTTAATGCTAACTCATCCCTGGAATTAAACCTTTAGTAAGGCGCTTAATGGCGGCTCCCGCTACATCGCGATAACGCAACTCACCACAGAGAATTTTGCCCATACGTTGAGTCGCACTAGGTCGTTTTATACCAATTTTATAAGCAAAACTAGGAACGCGATAGAAGATGCCCGCAATACGTTGAGCCCACAACATATCTTCACCCCATTCTTCTTGAACTTTCAGGGTATATTGCTTGAGTGCGTCTACATTCCCGCCGATCGCTTCGTCAATTGCTTGACCTGCATACATTCCAGTTAAGAGCGAAGGACGAATTCCCTCCGCTGTAAACGGATCAACGATACATGCTGATTCACCTGTGAGCAATGCATTTTGAGTATGCAGTGGCTGATTTCCATTCCACAAGCAAATCGGATGCCCAAATTGTTTTATGGAACTTATATCAATGCCAAATTTTTGGGCATAAGCTGCACCAAGCTCTTTGAGATTTTGTTTCTCACCACCGATGAATGTACCAACACCGATAGAATAACCATCTGCTTTAGGGAAGTTCCAAATATAACCATTTTGAACAGAGCCAAAATCAAAGTGTAGGGCGCTGATATCAGGAGTAGAGTTAGGTACTTCGATCTCAAGGGCAGCTCCCATCCGATGCTTCCGTTCTTTAAATCCTAACCATTTTGCCATTGAGCCTTTTGCGCCATCGGCAGCAATTACATACTTGGCTTCAAAGACATCGCTTTCAGTCTTAACCAACCAGCGATCGCTTTTCCATTCAATGCTAGTGACACTAGTATTGTCGCGGAGTTCAACGCCTAATTTTTGAGCTTGCTGCACGAGGTAATGATCGAAAATATCACGGCGCACCATCCAGACAGGTTCGTTAGTAGTTAGCTCAACCATTTCTGGATCGCCCATTTGCCACGTGTAGCAAATTTTGTTGATCTTCAACGAAACCGCAGGTGAAAAATCAAAGTCAAACCACTCTTGTACAATCGGCGAAACACCACCACCACAAGGCTTATATCGAGGCATGCTCTCTTTTTCTAGCAACAAAATTGAGCGTCCACGTTTTGCCAAATGATAAGATGCTGAACCACCAGATGGACCTGCTCCCACAACAATGCAGTCGTACATAAGAAAGTTTTTTTAGGTGAAAGTACAAGAATTTCCCTTAAATTCTACCTCTAAAAGTTATACCGTAGTGGGAATCCATGAATTGCCATTACAGTCTAACTTTCAGCTATTTCGATAGACTACATTTCATCTACACTTCATCATGTTGAGCATAATTAAGTACGATCGCCTTTTTCCTATGACATATCCGCCGATACGATCTAGTTTCAATTGAATTCTAGTAATACTGACAGCGTAATGTTGAACTGTGACTCAAAGGGTTGTTTCTTATAATCAAGGCTCCAAAGCTCTAGAGTGCAAGGGTCGTTAGCTTGGCTAGGCGTGAGTCGTAAAGCGCAAGCGTGAGTCGTTGGATTGCATACTACCCGAATTGCCGCGATCGCGCCAATTTGCCGACGATCTAGGGCGGTGGCTAAGCGCAAAAATGTACTAGCTTGACGCACAAATAACTTGTAACGCTCACTATCTAGACGTTGGAAATTATCATGTTTTTTCTTTGGCTCACTCTTGCGGTGATAGCGAGCAATATTAGCGATCGCCTCAATTTCTGACTCGGTATAACCCAACAATTCACCATTGCGAATCAGATAATATGAATGCTTGTGGTGAGCATCATGGCTGACATGGTGTCCTGAATTATGTAACATGGCAGCCGCCCAGAGCAGATGTCGTTCGTCATCGCCCCATTCATGGAAAATCCCTTTAGTTTGGTCAAAGAGGCTGAGAGCATGAGCAGCAACCTGTTTAGCATATTTCGTATCAATGCCATATTTATCAGACAGTTTGAGAATGCTGCGATCGCGTACCGTGCTTTGATAACGCCAACCATCTTCAATATAGCCATGACGGATCATCCAATCTACAACTAAACCTTCACGCAAGGCACTTTGACAAATAGCAATTTTGGGAACTCCTAATAAACGCATCGTCTCTAAGAGAACTAACGCTCCTGCGAGGATAATCTCCGCCCTTTTCTGCCGTACCATTGCTGTGCGCTCTTCCAAATTTGCGCTTTGTAAACGTTGGACAATATTTTCTAGATCATTAAAGGAAATCTCGTAGCCTTGTAAAGGATTGGGAACTAGTCCTGTTTTCTCTTTGGAATGTAAAATGGCAAGAGTTTCAATTGTCCCTGATGTACCGATCGCCTTTAATGAACTAATGTTTTTGCTTTTGAGAAGCACTCGTAAATCATCGGTCGGGCGTTCAATTGAGCCGAGAATATATCCCAATAAGCGATCATAATCTAGCTGTGAAATTGGATCGGTGGCAATAAATAAATCCGTTAACCGTACCGCACCAATTTTAGTACTACTCAGATAAACAGGATCACGCCCATCCCCCAAAACCATCTCCGTTGAACCGCCACCAATATCAATTAAAAGATGCGGCTCATCTTTGAGTTCCATTGCCGAAATTACACCTAAGTAAATGCGTCTGGCTTCTTCTTGCCCCGAAATAACTTCAATATGTAAGCCCAATTCTTCATAAATGCGACGAATAAATTCATGCCCATTCGGAGCTTCACGAGTTGCACTAGTCGCCACAGCAACGATTTCTTCAACTTTTTGGGTGCGACAGATCTCTTGACAGCGCTTTAAAGCTTCAAGCGATCGCTTCATTGCATCTTCAGTTAAATTTCCCGTTTGAGCACAGCGCTCTCCTAGTCTCACCGTAGCTTTTTCAGACTCGATCACTGTGAAACTAGGAATCGAAGTCTTAATCTGCACAATTACCATATGAATGGAGTTTGTGCCAACATCGATCGCTGCTAAAGTTTTGACATCTGAAGGCATGATCTGTTTCCGCGAAATATCTTCAGATATGGTAGATGAAAATCTGTCAGAATGAAAGATACTGTCAATCAGCAGTCAGTCAGCAATTAGTCCACCTTCAGAAGTTATAGGGCGCTTTTGGCAACGCCTTAGCATCAATTATCATGGGAAACAAACAAGTAGTTTTAGTTGTAGATGATGATCCAGTTAATTTTGATGTAATTGAAATTTTGCTTTTTAAAGAAGAGTATGAACTTCATTACAAAGACAACGGGACAGATGCGATCGCTAGTCTTGCAGAAATCAAACCTGACATCATTTTGCTAGATGTAATGATGCCTTACATGGACGGTATTGAAGTATGTCAGCAGATCAAAAATGCGAAGAAATGGCAGCATATTCCCATTATTATCATCTCGGCTCTATCTGACAAAGAAGATTTGGCGCGTTGCTTAGAAGCTGGGGCAGATGATTTTATCAGTAAGCCGATTAATAGTCTTGAACTTTGTGCGCGAGTGCGGTCAATGTTGCGGATTAAATCTCAATACGATCATATCCAAGAAACAATGGTGCTTCGCGAGGAGATGATGCAGACCATTGTTCATGATCTCCGTAATCCTTTAGTTGGGATCATGCTGGGCTGTGAATCTCTCAAGGCGGTAGATATGTCTGATCGGGCAAAAAAAAGAATTGACCAAATTGGTAAAACGATCAAGCAAATGCGCCTGCTTATTGATGATATTTTGACTATCGGTAGAATTGAAGCCCAAAAATTAATCCTCGATCTCACTAAGATCGACATCACCGAGATCGCAAAATCGGTCATAAATGATTTTGAGCCAATTACATTAAGTAAAAAAATTCAACTTGTCGGTAGATTTGCCACTGAGCCAGCCTATACTTCTGCCGACATGCAGCTAATTCGCCGCGTACTAACCAATTTAATTGACAATGCCATCAAATTCTCTCCCCAACAAAGTTCGATCATTCTTAGCGTAGAGTGTTTACCTAAAAATCCTGATCATCTAGATCCTGATCACCAAGATTTAGTCAAGATTCAAGTAATTGATTGCGGTACGGGCGTAAGTGCAGCCCAAAAACAAGTGATTTTTGAAAAGTATGAAGTCGGCAATATTGTGCTTGGAGTCTCTCAAATTGGTTTAGGGCTTTCTTTTTGCAAAATGGCAATTGAGGCTCATCAGGGAGCGATCTCCGTGACCGATAACCAACCCAAAGGAGCCATTTTTACAATCTTTCTAAATCGTGAAACTGCTTGAGGCGGTGGATTAATATGAGCATATTAACTTCAGACGAATACGCCTTACGCAGGTTTTAAAATTAATTTTAAGTTTAAGTTAAGTATTAGTTTAAGTAATCGCCTAGTACTATGTGATTAATATCTAAATATGGGCATAATACTAAATGTATGACATGTATATTAATTATTGAGGATGAAGACTTAATTCGAGAATCTCTTGAGGATCTTCTTCTAGCTGAAGGATTTAAAGTGATTACTGCCGAAAATGGCGAAAGGGGAATGCATTTAGCAAAACAAAATCAGCCTGACTTGATTCTTTGTGATGTGAGGATGCCAATATTTAACGGCTATGAAGTTCTTGAGTGGTTACGCCAAGATAAAGAATTAAGTACTGTACCTTTTCTATTTTTGACTTCCATGATGGATCGACATAGTACTCGTAAGGGCATGTCATTGGGAGCTGATGATTATTTAGAAAAACCTTGTACAAAAGATGAATTGCTCGCCGCGATCGCGGCTCGTCTGGGTAAGCAAAAAGCCATAGATCAACGCATTGCTGAAAAGATGGATGCTTTGCGAAGAAGTATCACTTTATCCTTGCCACACGAATTACAGACTCCCCTCTCAGGCATTATGGGTCTATCAGAATTGTTGATGATTGAAAATGAAGAGCTTATTCCTGAAGAAGTTTATGAATATGCAGAAGGTATCCATCGTTCGGCTGAGCGTCTTCAGCGACTAATCCAAAACTATTTGCTCTACAGCAAGTTAATGTTGTTGCGATCGCAAGGTCAGACAAGATTTACTGCTCCATATCCTTGCAATAGCCAAATGATTGTTAGCAAAATTGGCGATCGCAAAGTTAAAGAGTATGCACGTACTAATGATTTAGAGCTAGATCTTGCCGAATTTGATTTAGCAGTTTCTTCTGAAGATTTTATTAAAATCGTCGATGAATTGGTTGATAATGCCTTCAAATATTCCAATCCAAGAAGCAAAGTAGCGATCAGAACGCAAGTCACTGACCAGCAATGGATATTTACAATCCAAGATAGTGGACGCGGTATGAATGAAAATCAAATTGCGAATATTGGCGCATATATGCAGTTTGAACGCCAATTTTATGAACAACAAGGCAGCGGACTAGGTCTAGTTCTCGCTAAGACTCTGCTCGAATTTTATGGCGGTGAAATTGATATCCAAAGTCAAGAAGATCTTGGGACAAAAATCTCTGTCACCATACCTTTTTAACTGAGCGAAAATCCCAGCTTAACGTCAGTTAAGCATTGCTATATGATCTGATTAGCTCTGATAGTAAAAAATAGCAAAATGTCGGTTGTCCCATCCCATCGCAAGTCAAAAGGTCTGGCAGATGCTCAGCGTCGCCCAGCCAAAGAGTTATGTAGTGAATGTGGTCTCTGTGATACCTATTACATACATTATGTCAAAGAGGCTTGTGCGTTTATTACACAGCATATTGATGAACTCGAAACTCAGTCTCATGGGCGATCGCGCGATCTCGATAACGAGCAAGAATTATATTTTGGCGTGCATCAAGAAATGATCGCCGCTCGTAAATCTGAGCCAATTGAGGGGGCGCAATGGACAGGGATTGTGTCAAGTCTGGCGATTGAAATGCTAGAGCGAGGCTTAGTTGAGGGTGTGGTTTGTGTGCAATCTAGTGCTAGCGATCGCTTTAAACCGCAGCCGATTATTGCCCGTACTCGTGAGGAAATATTAGCGGCACGAGTCAATAAACCTACTCTTTCGCCGAACCTTTCTGTTTTGGAGCAGATCGAGCAATCGGGTATGAAGCGCCTTTTAGCGATCGGTGTCGGTTGTCAAATCCAAGCATTACGCACTGTCGAGAAGGAACTTGGTTTAGAAAAGCTCTATGTATTGGGGACACCCTGCACTGATAACGTGACGCGATCGGGTTTACAAAAATTTCTCGATACCACTAGCCGATCGCCTGAAACCGTCGTGCATTACGAATTCATGCAGGATTTCAATGTGCATTTCAAGCATTCCGATGGATCTACCGAACAAGTTCCCTTTTTTGGACTAAATACTAAAGAACTCAAAGATGTGTTCGCGCCTTCTTGTCTTGCTTGCTTTGACTACACCAATGCCCTTGCCGATATCGTAGTTGGCTATATGGGCGCAACCTTTGGCTGGCAATGGATTGTAGTTCGCAATGAAACTGGTAAAGAAATGCTAGAACTAATCAAAGATCAATTGCAAACTCAGCCTGTAATTTCCAGTGGCGATCGCCGTGCTGCTGTCCAACAAGGTATAGCCGCCTATGACAATGCGCTGACAATCCCGATCTGGTTAGCTTGGATCATCAGCTTTGTCGTCAATAAAGTAGGACCAAAAGGCTTAGAATATGGACGTTTTTCGATTGATTCCCACTTTGTTCGTAATTATCTATATGTGCGCCGAAACTATCCTAAAAAGCTAGAGGCTCATGTCCCCGAATTTGCCAAGCGCATCATTGCACAGTACCAGTTACCCAAAATCTAGACACATAAAGGCGGTGCTAAGCGCCGCCTCTATATTTTTAAAAATTTTTAAAGTAGGTTTTCAAAGTACCTAACAGCTGTTAGGTGGTAAATGTTTTTTAGCTCTAATAATCCCTAACAGCTTGAGAGGTGACCGATCGCCCCTAAAGCAACTAGTCTGGCTACATCGCCAAAGTAACTTCTTTACTCGGCATGATTAACGGGCTTGACTAGTTCAGGGGCAAAGCTATGACCATCGCAACATTCGCCATCAATTGTGATATTCCTGCTAAGTCAGGGATCACACATACACACAAAGTCCGTGAGTTTTCGTCAGAAGACAAAACCACCACCCTTGAACTACTCAAGCAATATCGCAAAGCACCATCAGCATACTTACGCGATCGCCTTGTCCGCTTAAATATTGGTCTAGTCAAAAAAGAAGTTCACTTTTGGGCAGATCGCCACTCTGAGTTATACGACGATTTATTGCAAGTCGGGGCGCTTGGTTTAATCGGAGCCGTTGATCGTTTTGAACTAAATCGCGGTTATGCGTTTAGCTCCTTTGCAGTGAGATACATTCGCGGCGAAATCCAACATTATCTACGTGACAAAAGTTCTTCAGTGCGTATCCCTCGCCGTTGTCTAGATTTACAACAGCAATCAGTACGAGTGATGCAAAAGTTACGCAATACTTTGCAAAGAGAGCCTTCTGCTAGAGAAGTTGCTAATGCCCTCGGAGTTACACTTTGCGAATGGCAAGAAGCCAAGCTCGCCTGTCAAAATCGCGCTCCCTTAAGTCTTGATGCACCAATTCGTTCTGAAGAAGAAGATTCTGCTTCTATTGGTGATCTTGTTGCCGATCCGAAGAGCAATATGCAACTGCAACAAGATGAGAAGTTCCGCTTACAACAGGCTCTAGCGCTTCTAGAACAACGCACCAGAGAAATTGTCGAGTTTGTATTTATTGAAGATTTGCCTCAAAGAGAAGTTGCCAAGATGCTGGGTGTAAGTGCTGTGACAATTTCGCGCCAAATCAAAAAAGGTTTACTAACTTTGCGTGGTGTATTAGAAGCTGAAGCTTGTTAAAACTCTTTCATATTTCCAAAAAGAAGCAGTGCTGAGCACTGCTTCTTTTTTTTGACGTGGAGAGTCCAGCAAGGATCTAGGAGATCCAGACAGCATTTGTTAATCAAATCCATCATAAGAAGGGTCGCAGGGCGAAGCCCCGTAATTGATTTTATATTCTTATTTGTGGCGGGTTTGAAAGAAAATTGCTGTAAATGTAATTTTTAATTAAATTGTTCGGCCCAATTAGAAATCCAATTAAGGGTTTGCTGCACAAGTTCAGGCGTTGATGCTTCGCAATAAAGACGTAGGAGCGGCTCAGTCCCACTAAAGCGAATCAATAACCAACTGCCATCTTCTAAACGGAACTTATAACCGTCAGGAGATTGAGTATCAATTACTCTGCGTCCAGCAATTTTAGTAAGTGAAAATTGCTGAAGAGTAGATACGAGCTTCTCACGGGCTGCCATACCTGAGAGCTTTTTATCAATGCGATCATAATGCGAAACAAAGTTAGTTTGCTTTTGGAGATCACTATAAAGAAGGCTTAAATCTTTGCCTGACAATGCGATCGCCTCTAGCACATATAAAGCTGATAGTAAAGCATCGCGCTCAGGAATGTGATTGCCATAACCGATGCCGCCTGATTCTTCGCCACCTAGTAAACAAGGAATGCCAGAGAGCATTCTTTCAGCAATATATTTGTAGCCGACTGGAGTTTCATAAACTGGTAAATCGAATAGTGTCGCGACTTTTGGCATTAAATCAGAACCACTGATTGTTTTAATTAGTTCTCCTTTAAAGCC
>JAYVVP010000427.1:0-2465 GCA_043786935.1 Pseudanabaena sp.
AAGGAGAGGTGTCCTCAAGTAATTGAGGCATCGACTCTAATTGAAAACCTGCAAGATCGCGCTCAAACACTTATTCTGCCGTTAGTTTTTTGGACCAAAAACTAAAAAATCATATTTTTAAAATCTACTCTCTCCATGGCTTTAAAGGTCATCTTGCAGGTTTTTACACCTATCCTGTAGCTATCCCTTAAACGCATGATTCAACTTGAAATTTCTATATTTTAGATTTAGACTTGAGCCAATCGCGAACAACGATTTCCGCAGGACGTGACTGATTATCTACTTGATAGTTCATCTTTTGCATTTCTTCATTGGAAATTAATCTAGACAACTGAGCGATCGCGTCTCTTACTTCGGGATATTTCTGCAAAGTTGCTTGATTAAAAATAGGAACGGCTTGATAGGGAGGGAAATAGTTTTTATCATCTTCCAAAATGAATAAATCTAAGACAGGAATTAGTCCATCCGTCGAATTTCCTGCAATCAAATCGACCTTCTTTTGGGCTAATGCTTGGTACATAAGACCGATTTCCATTTGTTGGGGCGGCTTGTCGAATTTTAACCCGTATGCTTTTGCTAAACCTGCATAACCATCAGCGCGTTCTAGAAACTCATAACCAAATCCAGCTTGCCATTGGGGTGTATATTGCGCGGCTTGAGAAATAGTTTTTAGATTTAATCGCTTTGCCTCCTCACCTCGAATAGTTATTGCAAAGGTGTTATTAAACCCTAAGGATGGCATGACTTCTAAATTAAATTCTTTTGCATATTCTTGCTTTACTTGGTTATAGACAACTTGCGGATCGCTGATGGGATTTTGCTTTAATACGGCAGTAAAAGCAGTACCTGTATATTCTACATAACCTGAAATTTGCCCTGACTTTACAGCTTCATGACAAATAAAAGTTCCACCTAAATTGAAACGGCGATCAACTTTTAATTTGGTCTGAGTTTCAATTTGTTGGGCTAATAGTTCTCCTAAAATAACTTGCTCGGTAAAGTTTTTAGAGCCGATAATAATTGTTTGTGCTGTTGATTGAAGTGAGAAAGTAGTTGCACTAATTATAATTGCGGTAACTATACCTAATGAGATCGCTAATCGACGATTAAATCTGGGATTTACTGAGGTTTTCTGAGTCAATTGTTTTTCTATTAAACCTAAGCCAAAATCTGCACTTAGAGCAATGAAAGCCGCAGGAATCGCTCCTGCTAAAATCAATTGATTATTAACAGTAGAAATGCCGCGAAAAATAAATACTCCTAAACCTCCACCGCCGATCGCGGCAGCAATTGTGGCGATGCCAACAGAGATTACTGTGGCAACTCGGATTCCCGCTAAAATCACGCTTGAAGCAAGAGGCAGTTCTACTTGAACCAATAATTGCCAGTCGGTCATCCCCATTCCTTTTCCTGCTTCGCGAATGGCGGGATCGATATTCTGAATACCGATGTAGGTATTGCGAATCAGAGGAAGCAGTGCGTATACAGTAAGGGCGACAATCGCTGGAGTTTTACCAATACCACCTAAAAAGGGTACTGAAATCAAAAATCCAAAAATGGCTAGACTAGGAATAGTTTGTAATGCATTTGCAATCCCTAAAATGGCTGGTGCAAATCGGGGTTTACGAGTAATGAGAATACCTAATGGAATACCGATCGCGATCGCGACAGTCATAGAGATCGTCACTAAAACTAAATGCTCCGCACTTTTGTTTAAAATTTCCGAAGCATATTGATTGAGAAAGCTAAAAAACAAGTTAATCTCCTAATAACTAGTAAGCATTACCAATAGACATTAAAAAGCTATTCTAAAGGATGCAAACAAGCGATAAATGCTTGTGCTTCTGGATGAGGCGATCGCAAAAATTCTTCTTTTGTACCCAAGATGACTAACTCGCCTTTGTCCATCAAGCCGATGCGAGTGCCAAGGAAAAATGCTTCCTGAATATCATGGGTTACAAACACAACTGTTTTGCCTAATTGCCTTTGCAAAGCTCGAAACTGTTGTTGTAACTCTAATCTTGTAATCGGATCGAGTGCGCCAAAGGGTTCATCCATTAACAGAATTGGCGGATCGGCTGCCAAAGCTCTGGCAACACCAACACGCTGACGTTGACCACCAGATAGTTGATGAGGATAGCGTTGTGAAAATATTTCTGGTTCTAAACCGACTAATCCTAACATCTCATAAACTCTTGTTTCGATTTGATGCTTTGACCACTTTTGCAAAGATGGAACCAGCCCAATATTTTGCCTAACATTGAAGTGAGGGAACAGCCCTGTCTCTTGAATCACATAACCAATATTTCTTCGCAGTTCGATCTCATTCCATTTTGTCGTTGAGCGATCGCCCACCAAAACCTGTCCTGTCGTCGGGAGTAGCAATCGATTAATTAACTTTAAAGTCGTCGTTTTCCCGCTACCACTTCGCCCAAGTAAAACCAGTGCTTCTCCTTGGTGTATGG
>JAYVVP010000428.1:0-7075 GCA_043786935.1 Pseudanabaena sp.
ATTTTATTGGTACGAAGTTTTGGTTGTTTATAGTGACTTTTAAATATAGACTTTACAAATTAGATTTAGATTTGCTATTCTAGATAACCGCAGCTAAAATTTAAATGCGCCAAATTACAGCATAATTAGAACAATACTTTTGCTACCTGAATAAGCATGACTCAAATAATCGTTGGTGAAAATGAAGGGATTGAATCGGCTTTACGTCGATTTAAGAAAAAGATCCAAAAGGCTGGCTTATTAGCGGATATTCGTCGCTGTCAGTATCACGAAACCGCAGGCGAAAAACGCAAGCGTAAAGCCGAAAATGCTAAGCGCCGTGGTCGTTTCCGTCGCCGTGATGTCTAAATAAATCTAAATAAAAAAAGGTTGTGCATTGCATAACCTTTTTTTATTAGTAACCCACACCTAACAATTTATTTTCGCGCCGAAATAGGCTGGGTGACATCACATTTATACCGTTTACCCATACACCAAGCCGATCGCCTTGCGCCTTTGCCTCGATTTCTTTATAGCCTGAGCAATCTTTTTCTTGCAGACGATCATAGTGGGCAAGCCCCATCGACATCATCACCTTATTAGCATTTTGACCACCTGCCAAAACTTCGCCTGTATAACGCCCAAACTTATCTTTTTTAAAGACTTTGATATAAACTTCTTCATCATCAAGAATATTCTGCAATACTTTGCGAGCGTGTTGCCCTTCATCTTGAAGCAGTTCGGGGGCATCAATACAGGCAAGATGAACTCTAGTTTTGATGCCTCGCTCAACAATTGTAATATTGTCGCCATCAAAAACTTTTACTCGCATTGGTGCTGCCAATATTGGTTGTATAGCGATCGCCATACAAACCAGATTAATAACTAAAATCAAGATTAGCTGCTGAGATTTATTAGCAAGAAAACGAGCAAAAGACATTTAGTAGGCTAGACAAGATTTTATAGCTCGATCTTAGCGCTACGCGCTTCCTTAAAACCTAGAATTGAATGCGGCGCTTTTACTTTTAGCTTTTAAGTGGCAGCGATCGCAAATTCACCGCGACATTTTGCGCCACCATTGGCGATCGCTAACTCATGCAGTGTAAATTCATCGCCGAGTTTATGGACAAGCATTTCCAGTAAATCGCGAATTTCTGCGTCAGTTTTGACTGAGGGGATATCACAAGCGATCGCATCGAGAAAAACTGATGACTTGAGGCAACTTTGTAAATCTGCGGGAGAGAGATCTACATCCATCATGACGCAAATCGGATCAAGTAGCCGCAAAGTCTCACCTCTGAGGATTTGACCAATATTCAGGTGAATTGCTTCAGAATAAAAGTCAATATGGGTAACTGCTAGCCCTTGATATTTTACATTTACCCCAGTGACCGTAGCTTTAGGAATATCACCGCTTAAAATTTGACGACTTTTACCTGCGATCTTTATTTCGATATTTTCGATATGCTCGACCTGCGATCGTAACCATAGTTTAATGATAGGAATTAATACAGAACTAACAGCAGACATGAGTTGAACCTTTTTACCTTTTGGGTAAACCTTTTTGTAGTGGTGGCAGTCAAAACCTATAAGTTGATAGCCATCGACATTGCCTCAATAAGTATAGGTGCTCAGATGATTTTGGAAATAGTAGCGCTAAGCCTCACTATTCTCAAAGCATATTCACGGATGTTGATAGTAGATGTTAAAAACGGTAACTACAAATATCGAAACACCTAGTCTCAGTGATCCTGATCTAAACCTTGTGCAAGCTTGCTTGCAAGGCGATTCACATAGCTTTAAGCAGTTGTATCAACGTCACCATCATAAGGTGCGCTCAACGCTATATCAGTTATGTGGTGCAGATGGTTTGGATGATTTAGTGCAAGATGTGTTTTTGCGAGCATGGAAAGGTTTAGGTAAATTTCGGCAGGATGCTCAGTTCTCGACATGGCTCTATCGCATTGCGTTTAATGTCGCTAGCGATCGCCGCAAAGCTCTAGCGAAAATGCGATCGCGTAATGTTAATGTCGAAAATGAGCAACTCGAAAATCTCGCTGATGAGGCGATCGCTCGTGAAGGGTATTCGCAACCGAGGCTAACCCAAATGCATTATCAAGACATTATGCAACGCGGTTTAGCCAAGCTAAGTGAAGATCATCGCGCTGTATTGGTGCTGCATGATCTTGAGGAAATGCCACAAAAAGATATCGCGGAAATTTTGTCTATTCCTGTCGGCACGGTAAAATCGCGATTATTTCATGCCCGTAGTGCCATCAGAAAGTTTTTAGAAGCGCAAGGAGTCGAGTTATGAAAAATGAGTATTCTCAAGAAAACTTTAAAGAAGACCCTAACGAATATCTTGACGAATCTTTAATTGTCTTTCTTAAGCAAAATAAGCCGATCGCGCCTCCTCCTGCGTCAAATTTTGAACAACAGCTATTTACAGAAATTAGTAAGTATCCTCAGAGATCACCTTTATTTACTAATTTATTTACCAAAAATTCGGCTAACTTGCGGCGTGGGTGGCTATGGGCTTTGCTGATTCCCGCCGCGATCGCTACAGGAGTTACCTTTAACTGGGTTAACAATCGATCGCAGTTACAAATCGCTAGTATTCCTGAGCTAAATCAAATGAGTGAAGTTGATCAAGCCGCGATCGAGCAGTCATTGATTAGCAGTTGGAATATAACCGATGATGTCGTTTTACAGACCACAAATACGGCTACAACTTCAACGGATACGCAACTTTTGCTAGAGCTATCTCCGCTTGAGTATGAATAATTTTGACTAGCTAAAAAAAACTTGAAATTTTAGTCATTGGAAAATATATGTTCAAATTAAAGATATTTCGCTATTTTGCGATCGCGATCGCAGTAGTTGTAACCAGTGGAGCTGTGTTATCTGGCAGCACAAGTATGTCGCCGATCGCAAATTCGCAATCGCAAGCAAAATCTGAGGCTCAAGCGCAACTATCAAATCCAGATAAGTTATCAGAATTACCCACTCCAGAAAAGCTGGCTGAGCGTATAAATAGTCCTGATCTGCCTTCAGGAAGAATGCTAAAACAGTTAAATCTATCGCCCGAGCAATTACAAAAACTTAAGACAATTCGCGATCTCAATCCAAATCGGATGCGTGAGCTTGCTCAGCAATCGCGTCAGGCAAATAAGGAATTACGAGATTTGTTAGTTAGTACAGAAAGCAGCGATGCGATTAGAGCAAAGCATACCCAAGTGCTAAGCCTACAACAAGAATTACAAAAGCAACATTTCGAGAGAATGTTATCAATGCGCGAAATCTTGACACCCCAACAGCGATCGCAGCTTAATGAAATCATGCAAAAAAATCGCCCTAACCACCCAAAAGACCGTATTCAAAATCGGATGGAAAAACGTATGGAAGATTTTCGAGATCGCCAGTCACTTTAATTCAAAAGCTAAATTCTAGAAATTGCCAGCTTAGTTTGCCTAGACCTTGTATGACCTGACTGAGGCGGTTTAATAAGGCGTTTTACAGCAAGCCAACTTGCAGCCATGTAAAGAGCGATCACAATCAACTTAGCCAACTGCTCTTGATATAGAATATAGGTATTACCAATATTTTTGTTAATTTTTGTAAAAATTTGCGAAGAAATTTTGAATTTGTTAAACTTCCATGATCGACTTTTTATATTCTTCTAAATCAAAAATAGCGACTAAAACCCTTGCTAATATTGATTCTCAAAGCAATAACCGATTGATAGAGCCAGTTGTCTTGATTCGGCGAATGGCTTTTGGCATTGCGATCGCTACTTGGATGGTGATGGCGATCGGTAGTGCAACTCGCGTGATGAATGCAGGATTGGCTTGTCCTGATTGGCCGTTGTGTTATGGGACGGTGTTACCAACCGAGCAGATGAACCTGCAAGTTTTTTTAGAATGGTTCCATCGCCTTGTTGCCTCCAGCGTTGGGTTTGCGACAATTGCTTTGTTTAGTTTAAGTTGGTACTTTCGTAAAGCTTTGCCAAAATGGCTACCTTGGGCAATCTCAGGATCATTATCTCTAGTGATTTTTCAGGGGATTTTAGGCGGATTGACGGTTACCCAACTATTACGATTTGACATCGTTACTGCTCATTTGGGAACAGGATTATTATTTTTCTCTAGTTTGCTAGCGATCGCTACATCTCTAAGAAACTATCAGAGCAACTATCAATTAGATGATGCCGAAGCGCTTAATATTTCACAATCAAATATTCCACAACAAAAAACCAGCAAAATTGCATGGTTAGGTTTGTCGGCGACGGTTTTGGTTTATTTGCAAAGTATTCTCGGCGCATTGGTCGCTTCCCAATGGGCTTTACATCAATGTTTTGCTACTCAAGATATGTGCATAGTTTTAAATACTCATTTAATCGGAGTGATTCCTGCAACCCTCGCTAGCATTGCCGTTGTCGTCACCGCTTGGCTAAATAAAGCGATCGCGCCCATACTACGCCGCGTAGCTTTAATTACAGGGTTGTTGCTAATTGCTCAAGTGGCGATCGGTTATGCTACATACAAACTCCATTTACAAGTTGAGACACTTACTATTGCTCATCAAGCCACAGGTTCGGCATTGTTAGCAAGCCTCGTTTGCTTTACTGTATTGGCATTCACAGCCACTAGACAAGCTCAAATGCCAGCATCAAATCAAGCGCAACCTGCGATTCGCTAAACGTGAAAACAACGTATAAAACTGCGAAATATTTTAGGAGTAAAGCGTAAATGCAAGAAACAGCGATCCCAGAAAGTATCTTTGCTGAATCTAATCAATTAAAAAAATCAAGTCGTAATTGGCGCGATGTCGTTCAAGACTATATAGAACTAACTAAACCACGGATTATTACCCTCTTGCTAATTACCACCGCAGGCGCGATGTGGATTGCATCAGAAGGGAAAGTTAATGCTTTTTTGATGTTGATTACAGTCCTAGGGGGTGCGATCGCGGCTGCTTCAGCAAATGCGATTAACTGTTTATACGATCGCGATATTGATGCAAAAATGGAGCGCACCAGTTGGCGACCACTTCCAGCAGGTAGGATTCAGCCCCGTGATGCTTTGATTTTTGCGATCGCTCTGGCAGTGATCTCATTCACGATGTTGACAGTCTATGCCAATCTTTTAGCAGCTTGCTTAGCGATGTCGGGGATCGCTATCTATGTCGGTGTTTATACGATTTGGCTCAAGCGTTCTAGTACTCAAAACATTGTGATTGGTGGTGCAGCTGGAGCAATTCCCCCTTTAGTTGGTTGGGCGGCTGTAACGGGCGAACTAAGTTGGGCAGCATGGGTGCTATTTGCAATTATTTTTGTCTGGACTCCGCCGCACTTTTGGGCTTTAGCACTGATGATTCGCGATGAATATGCCAAAGTGGGCGTGCCAATGTTACCTGTGGTTAAGGGAGAAAAGGTAACTGCCAATCAAATTTTGCTCTATACGCTGCTATTAGTTCCTGTATCACTGTTACTGGTTTATCCTTTGAATGTGATGGGTCTAGTTTATGCAGTGTCAGCAGTTGGACTTGGAGGCTTATTTATTTATAAAGCGACGCAGTTATTAGAACAGCCAAGCGATCGCGGGGTTGCTCGTTCTGTTTTCAAATATTCGATTCTCTATTTAGCGTTTCTCTGTGTAGCAATGGGAGTTGATAGCTTGCCAGTTGCTCATATTTCTAGCGAACAGGCGATCAGCTGGCTGCAAATCGCGATCGCCACTGTAAAACTATAGTTAAAAAACATAATCCGATAAAAAAGGGTCAAGCAATGCTTGACCCTTTTTTTAAAATCGATTTGAGCTAACAGGACAATTCGGCTTGTCAGCCGATTCTATTGGTGCGGGGTCAGGTGGTAAAAGCGCCACAATATGTGGCACTGGACGCGGCTCATAAGCCATAACTGACTTACCATGATATGCAAGCGATGCACTTGCCCCAGAGTCGAGCATCACTGCATCCTGTAAACCAGCCTTTGCCAAAATTTTACCTAGTCCGACGGAATCAATCATCTCCATCGTCACGCCAATCGTGGGTCGTCCAGAACGATCAATCCCCCAAAAAGCGCGATCGCGACTAGCATCAAATCCGTAAAGCTTACCAAAAGATTCTGCCGATTGTGGTTTGCCATCTCGCACTAGCCAACCTGCCCCGACAAATGCATCAGTTACATCTCTTAACTCTGCCCTAATACTTTCTAATGAATTATGTTTAGCGGCATTGAAAGGAATAAATTTGATTGCGGTAGGACTAATCAAGACGAGTGGGCGACCATTGAGAAGTGGATTTTCGCCTTTATTACCAGTGTTAAAAATACCTGCACTGCTCGAAAACTGACTCATCACGGGACCAATCATCGTGTTGCCATCAAGGCGTTCTAAAGAGAAAAAGCCACCGTCAACCGCCGCGATCGCATTGGGAGTCATTGCTAAAATTTCAGCAACCTGCGCGCGCTTATCAGCATGAGCCGTCACAGCTCGACCACCTTGAACAAGCGTAATTGGCAAGCCATCAATTGTGACTTTATGCTTCTCAACAGGGGCAGTGAAATTTATGGCTCCATTACTGATCGTTGGTAAAAGTGAAACTTGACTTCCAGAAGTTCCGCTTGATGACTGCTCGATCGCTTCATTAAAGCGCGATTGTCCAAAGCGCATAATTGTTAATAAATCTTCTGATTCATTGCCAGAGCGCTCTTGACGTGGATCGAGACTCATGGAGAGAGCGGCTTTATAACCAACATTCTTGACTTTATCCTTAGCCCGTTCCGTAAAATCTCCTTCAGGATAAGTAAAGTAATCAATAGGAACTCCTAATTCTTTTTCGAGTACCTTCTTCGAGTCTGATACCTCCCGTTCAATTTCAGCATCACTGAGATTCTTCATATTCAAGTGATTAACCGTATGCGAAGCAACAGTAATCAGACCGCTCTTTTGCATCTCTCTAAGGTTGTCCCATGTTGCCTTGGGCTTTTGCCCTGCCGTACCGACAAAGCGCGTATGCACTGACCACACCGCAGGATAGTTATATTTTTTCAGCAATGGAAATGCGTATTTGTATTGACCGATATAATTATCGTCAA
>JAYVVP010000429.1:0-7053 GCA_043786935.1 Pseudanabaena sp.
ACCTGCTGATTACGAATCAGCTGCACTACCCCTGTGCTACATCGGCATGTCTAACGCAGTTTTTGCGACAACTAATACATCATCATTGCACAATTTATAAAATCTGAAAAAACTTGTTTGTTATGGGAAAATTTTTGTTCAGATTGTGCGATCGCATCGCATCTATGGCTCCTTTAGGAATTGGAATAGTGATTGCCTTTTCCAACACTTTTTCTAACCTAATCCCAGCCTATAGCGCTGAACAAATCCGCTTTTCGTATCCACTTGTAGGTGAGTTTACAATTTATGTCAGCGATTTAGAACAGTTTGTTAAAGAGGGGAAACTAAGCAGACGCTTGGAATTATATCTCGGACAACTGTCTCCACAACAACAGGCGCAATTTCGAGAGGCATTATCTACTCGCTACAAAATTAGCCATGTGGCGATATCTCAGTTTACTTATACACCCCTCGGTGAAATCTTGGTGCGTCGCTTAGGCAGGATTTTGCAGATAACTCCAGAACTAAATGGTTTCTCAGCATTAAGATCAACGTTTATTCTCTCGGCTCAAAGTGATGAAGGGCTGACCGTTCTCAATCTATTGAAACGATATCCAGTTCCAATTATCTATTTAGACTTGCCACGCGGTCTACAGGCTTATACAGAAGTTTCGCAATTAGTTTTTAAAAAGGAACAAGCGATCGCCGCAATTCAGAAACAAGCGATCGCGGAAACTAATCTCAATCTAAATAAGACAGCAGTAACTACTAAAAACGATCTACGAGTTGCTGGCAATGTGAAATGGGAGAAAAAGCAGATTACTTATTTGCAAAGCGATCGCAAGGTAAACATAATCGCGGATGTGTATATGCCGCAAGGCTTAGCTGCTCCTGCGTCGTTAATTGTGATTTCTCATGGACTTGGTTCCAATCCTGACACGTTGCTGTATTTATCCCAGCATCTCGCTTCTCACGGATTTGCGGTAGCTGCCCTAGAACATCCAAAAACAGCTAGTCGTGACTTTAATGCATTTCTAGCTGGCGTAACCACAGGTCCCCAATCAGATGAAGCAATTCAACGTCCCAATGATGTGAAGTATCTATTGGATACGTTGGAACAAAAAGTTAAAACAGATCCTCAATGGCGCGATCGCATTAATACCCAGCAGGTGGGATTGATTGGGCATTCGCTCGGTGGTTATACAGTGCTAGCTTTGGGCGGTGCTCAACTTAACTTCAATCAGATTAATAGAGAATGCAGTACTCCTGAGCCAGATGTTTCTTCTTTTAATGTCTCTAAAGTTTTTCAATGCCGATTTAGCACTTTGAAAGCCAATAAGACCGATCTAAGCGATCGCCGCGTCAAAGCAGTATTAGCAATAAATCCGCTCGGTGGCAGTGCTCTTTTTGGTAAAGAAGGACTCCAAAATATCAAGATTCCCACTGCAATTTTTGCTAGCGGTGAAGACTATTTTACGCCTGCGGTTCCCGAACAGTTTTTTCCGTTTGTATGGTTAACCACTGCTAACAAGTATTTAGTAAGTTTCCCTAAAGGAACGCATTTCTCATTTTTGGAAAGAAGTGAAAAAGGATTAGTAGTAATTCCAGAAAGTGCATTTGGTGTAAAGCCTGAAGTTACACATCCCTATGCCAAAGCGTTAAGTCTTGCCTTTTTCCAAACTCATCTCAATAATCGTGCTGAGTTCTCTACTTATTTGAATGACGCTTATGTTCAAGCGATCGCCCCTACCGAGTTTCCTGCTTCGTTAACCACTAGTTTCTCGGAAGCTAAGCTTCTTCAATCTCTAGATGCTTCTCCCTGAGAGAGATGCGGCGCTTTGCGCCGCCTTTTTCTTATTTCTGTAACCGTTTAAGTTCATCTTGCAAAGCTTGAACTTTATCTTTTAATAAATCGACATCGCCCATGTTTTGATTAGAATTATCATCCTCTTCATCGTCAATCGAGATTGTCCGAGGTGCATCCTTACTAGTAGGGTTTGGGGAGCCTTCACTGATTGGCTTTTGAGCATTACGCACAAGGTCATCAACAAATTTGCGAGCTTCTTCGCTGGACATTTCGCCACGTTCGACTAAGTCATCAGCTAATTTACTCGCCTGAGTACGAAGTTCGCCAAGAGTTTCGCCTGCTTTTTCACCTGCGACAGTTGCTAAGCCTAAACCTAAATAAAATGCTTTTTGGACAATGCCACCAAATGGATTCATCGCAATTACTCCTAAGGGAATATCTAATTTGTTTTTGGGGTTACAAAGCCCCGCCTATCAATATCATACCGCGATAAATCTTAAATTTGGCTCGTTATTTTTTGCTCATCCGATCAGATAAAATCTCAATATGAAATTCTTCAACTGGCTATCACAACGAGCAATTCAAAAGAAAAAAGCGATCGCACTTATCTTTAAATCTACTCTTAATCAAGAGATAGAACGTTGGACTTACTCACAATTAGAAGTAGAAGTTAATCATTGCATAAACTATTTACAAGCATTGGGAATAAAATCAGGCGATCGCGTTGGCTTACTGTTAACTAATCATCCTAAATACATAATTTTCGTTCATGCCCTAATAAAATGCGAAGCTATAGCCGTTTTTCTGAATATTCGACTCACCGCTGAAGAGCTAAGTTGGCAGATAGAAGATAGTCTAACTAAATATTTACTCTGTGATAAATTTACCAAGTCAACTGCCCATAAGATTGACAAACAAATTGATAGTTTAAGAGTTTTAGAAATTTCCCATGCTTCTGTGGATATTTCATTAACAAATAATCAAGAGTATGGAATCGAAAATATTAATTTGGAAAATATCCAAGGTGTTTTCTATACATCTGGGACAACAGGTAAGCCAAAGGGCGTTCCTTTAACGTACAACAATCATTTTCATAGCGCGATCGCTTCAGCTTTACATTTGGGTGTTAATTCAGATGATAACTGGTTGTTATGTATGCCGATGTTTCATGTAGGTGGAATGGCGATCGCGTGGCGAAGTGTGATTAATGGAACAACTCTTACTCTTTTACCCAAGTTTGACGAACAGGAAGTCTTAGACGCGATCGCTACAGAAAAAGTAACCCTAATCTCGCTTGTGCCAACGATGTTAACTCGCTTATTACGTCATTCTAACTGGAAAAATCTTCAAAAATTACGCGCGATTCTATTAGGCGGTGCATCTGCTAGTTGGGAACTAATTGATCAATGTCTCCAATTAAATTTACCAATTATGCCCACCTATGGCATGACTGAAACAGCTTCACAAATTACCACCCTGCTACCTCACGAAGTGGCGATTAGGAGAGGTTCTTCTGGGTTGCCCTTGTTGGGAAATCGTTTACGGATTGTTGATTTAGATGATAGTACGCAAGATCTTTCTATTGGTGTGATCGGGCAGATTCTTGTGCAGGGAGCAAGCGTGATGAAGGGATATCTCAATAAGAATACTCCAACTCTTCAAGATGGCTGGCTGCATACAGGCGATCTCGGCTACCTCGATTGTGATGGATATCTCTATGTTGTTAGTCGCCGTTCTGATTTAATTATCAGTGGTGGTGAAAATATTTATCCTACAGAAATCGAAGCGATTTTATTGGAACATCCTGCGATCACGGAGGCTTGTGTTGTCGGCATAGGCGATCGCGAATGGGGAGAGATAGTTGCGGTTGTAATTGTCACTGAAGCTAAATTATCATTAGAAGATATCAAGCAATATTGCGAACAAAAATCTCTTGCCCGATATAAATTACCCAAGTTAATCTCTATTTGGGAATCTTTACCAAAATCAGCTTCAGGCAAGTTATTACGCCAAAATGTTCGCGATCGCTTGAATCGCTCTATTTCGCCAATTCAATGATGAAACGCAACGGGGTCTGATGAAGCGCCTGCTGCCGTCCCAAAAGTTGACCGCGCTATGTCCTAATCTTTTCACCCTCAAGGTTGCTCTCAATTAGAAAACGATCAATTTTTAATTGGAGCGTGTTTGAGAAGTTTTGCTTTAGCCCCCCCTAGCCCCCAATTCTGGGGAAACCAGATTAAAGTCTCCCAGAATTGGGGGATTTAGAGGGCTAAAACATTGGCTTTAGCCGAAAAATTTGTGTATATTGACTTCTCAAACACGCTCTTACTGTTAACTACTAACTCGTTAGGGTAATTAACTTTTCTGTCCATGTTTTTAAAAATGGCATCGCCGCAGCCAGCGTCAAATCATACTTAAGCGGCGTAATCGTAATGTAATTATCTCTAATCCCTTGAATATCTGTATCAGGTTCCGCTTCTTCTTCAACTACTACACCCGATAGCCAATAGTAAGTTTTACCACGCGGATCGACGCGCTTCTCAAATAGATCCTTATAGCGACGAATTCCTAGACGAGTGACAACAGCACCGCAAATATCTGCTTCTGGAATTGCTGGAATATTCACATTAAGTAAAATCGCTTCTTCGAGTGGATACTTAGCGATCGCACTCACGATTTTTTTGGCAAAGTTAGCCGCAGCATTAAAATCCAGATGAGCAAAACTAGTCAAACTAAAGGCAATACTTGGTACTCCTTCTAGTACGCCTTCCATGGCAGCCGATACTGTGCCAGAGTACAAAACATCAGTTCCTAAATTTGCACCTCGATTAATTCCAGATAGAACTAAGTCGGGTGGATCGATCAGTAATGCATCAAGAGCTAATTTCACCGTATCTGAAGGCGTACCCGAACAAGCCCAAGCTTCGATTGTAGAAGGATAAATCCCAGAAATTTTATCAACGCGTAAAGGTTCTTGCAAAGTCAGTGCATGCCCAGTTGCCGATCGCTCCCGATCTGGACAGACAACTGTAATCCGATGCTCAGTATCGCTAAGTACTTCGGCTAAGGCTCTTACCCCAGGCGCGTAAATACCATCATCATTACTAATTAAAATGTTCATATTTTGAATTTACACGATGTCTGAAAAACTATAGCAACAAACCCACAAAATAAAGGGAGGCGCAAAGCACCCCCCCTCCATTTTCTTTGCTCACTTAGTGAGCGATTATATTTTTAGTCAAGAGTAATGACCCATGAACCAACATATACAGGGACAGGAATATCAGCCCGCATAACTCTGCCATCAAACTGATAAAAACCGCTATAGTCAGGATTTCTTACGTTAGACAATACAGCTCTTAGCGCTGTTTTTGAGGGAATAGCCTCTTTAGGGATGATCGTAATACGGCGTGTTTCTTTATCCCAAGTTGCCGATTCGATCTCCAAATCTTTACCGCCACGACATTGATCAGTCACCCGCAGTTTCATATCAGAGGTGTCAAAACTACCATTGAAATGATCGGGGTAAGTAATGATAATTTCTGAAACTTTAAACTTTTGTGGTTTAACCTCTAGATAATAGCGATCGCTACGACCACTGTTGCCATTATCCAAGCAATAGTCAAGTGCACTATCTTTTACGCCGCCAAACAGAATAAAGCCTGCATTAGGTTGGGCGCGAACTACCGAAGGCGACAAAACTGCACAAGCTACAGCCAGACAGGAAACAATACCCAGTTTTTTGATCATTTTGATCTTCATAAATCTCACGAGACTTTACTATTATGCTATGAGCCAATCATTCTGACGAAATTTGATAGCAAATGTATCCCATCAGTAGATGATTTTTCAGGATGAAATTGAACAGCCATCAAATTATCTTTAGCGATCGCCACTGTAACCGTTTGGCTGCCATGGGTTGTCGTTGCCGCAGTCACTAGATCATCGATAGGTGCGGTGTAATAAGAATGCACAAAATACATCCAAGGACTATTACCGAGATCTTGCCAAAGGGGGCAATTGGTTTGTTTGAGTTCTAACTGGTTCCAGCCCATGTGAGGAATAGTTAAATTTGGCTCATGACTAAATCGCTTGACTTTGCCACGAATAATCCCTAAACCTGCTTCTTTTCCTTCTTCGCTGCTCTCAAATAAGATTTGCATCCCTAAACAAATTCCTAAAAATGGCTTGCCTGATGCGATCGCGTCATGAATTGGCTGTTCTAATTTTGCCGCCCGTAATTTTTGCATTGCAGGATCGAAGGCTCCCACGCCAGGTAAAACAATCCCATCAGCCGATGCTAACTCTTGGGGATTATTAGTAATAATTGGGGTTGCCCCTGCAATCTCCAAACCTTTACAGGCGGAGTGCAAGTTGCCCATGTCATAGTCGATTACTGCTACAACTGGCATGATATTTCTCCTGCTGAATAATCTGGCAAGGGGAACTTTATGATTCCTTACACTTTCTTAAGCGATTATAATGGCTCAAGTCCTGAAAAATGTACCTGAAAAATATAGATGATGAGGTTTAGGATGGCTGACAAAATAGTAATTAATCATATTTTATTCGTGATCAGTATTGGTGCGATCGCCCCGATCTCGCTTTTTAATAACGCAGCGATCGCTCAAGAGACAATGAGCATGATACCGCAGCAATTAGTTGAGCCAAGCCTCTGGTGGAAATCGCAGCGACTAGATGAGGGGTGGGTAGAAAATATTGTGATCGATGCTGAGACCAAAAAGGCGATCGTAACTATCAATACAACGAGATGGTCAGCCTCTGATTATTTAACGCGCTTTAGTTTCTTATTTAAGTTAGGGACTGAAGCCCAAAAGCAAAATTTTAATGTGTTACTGCACAATCGCCGCGCTCAAGAGATTGCTGAGTATAGTACTCAACAAGAACGTTGGAAAATAGCCCCAACATCTTTAGGAGCATTGCCTTTTCGTGTAGTCGCCCCGACCCTCTATCAGCAACAGTTCTAAGTTTAATGAGCTATCAGCAAGCAGCAATAATATTTGATCATTTCCCTAAGCTAATCCCAAATAAAATATTTAGGCGATCGCGTACCCATGACAATACATTGGACTGCGATTTTTGTAATTCTTCTTCATTGAGTAAGCCAAGACTGATTAAAACTTGTTGACGTTCTGCTAATTTCAAAGCGATTTGCTCTCCCAACTCTGTGTGTTCGCTTAAAAGTTTTTGCAACTGTTGACGCTCAACTACAAAAAGAATCGTGTCAAACTCCAGAGCGCGGACAG
>JAYVVP010000430.1:0-18313 GCA_043786935.1 Pseudanabaena sp.
CCAAGCGCTTCTAACTCACCGCTACATCGCTCCGCCCATATTTTACCAATTTGACTACCCGACTTATACGCAATTATTGCTTTACGAATTTTCACGAAGCCCTCTTAAGCAGGATTTGAGACTAAATGCATTAATGTTATAGCAATTGCCATAGTTCAGAAAGTCAAGAAAGTGGCGATCGCTAATATCGTTGAAATGTAGAAGTACAAAAAGAAAGGTAGCACGAAGTGCTACCTTTCTTTTTGGTTTAAGAATCAATAAGTAAAATTAATTAATCCGCTCATTAACTGGGTGAATACTTACAATTGTGCCACCAAGACGAGTGATACTACGCATTTTCTCATTCATGCGATCGTAAGGAACTTGAATAAAAGTATTGCTACTAGTGCGGATAGGATAGCTGTTATTATCAGATTGATCATTTTGATGCAATCCAGATACTTCATAGATAAATGAGCGAGTATCTGAAGTGGAAGTTGGAGGTATCATAAAAACAGATTTTCTATAGTTAAGTTGTTAAGATTGATTGAATTAATATGTATATTTGGAATGATATATATGATACACATATTAAGTATTAGCGTTATTGAGTAGTCACAAAAAGCTGATTAAGCGATCGTGACACTAGCAACCTTGCCGCCCATTTTATTAATGCGTTGCAATGTATTGGACAACTGCTCATAAGAGACGATGTACTCTCTATTAGTGCGACGCACTTTAGGATATCTAGGTAGATTAGCTGCTGCAACTTCGATCCTATAAAGGCGATCGCCTGAACCTGTAGAGGAGCGACCAAAAGCACGAGTAGCCATCGCACCACCTTTGGCAGAACGATAAGCCCAGCCTTCATTACCGCCAGAAGCGCCGACGATTGTCGAAGCGGTATTTTGAGCAAGCTCAACCGCTAGTCTTGAGCTGTTACCATCGATTTGAGCGCGATCGCTATTTGCATATCCACGATAGAGGCGAAACATTCTGGTAAAGCCAGTTGTCTGGTCTCCCACCTTATTTTCAAAACCACGATAGTAAGGTACTGTCGCATCACCAAAGTTTGCTTCGTATTCAACTGAATCGATATAAGAATCAATATCAGCATCATAACCTTCAGTTTGATAGCGATTGAGATGCTCAGTTACTTCCGCTTCATTATAAGGAGCGCGTCCCAATAGATGCTTGAAGTTCAACTCAATCACACGAGTGTGAAAGTTAGTATAGAGAAACTTAGCTTTGTACAATTCTGACTTCGCTACTGCACGAACAAAGTCACGCACGGTGATCTGTCCATTGCATAGCAAAGACTCAAGAGCTGTCAAACGCTCTGATGCCATGAGGTAGTCATTCCCTAACACGTGGCGATAAACAGCGTTAATCACTACCTTAGCGTTTTCTGGTGTCCAATTAGGACGTAATTCTGTTGGGCTGCTATTGCTATAAGCAGAAGTTCCTAAACGGGAAGCAGCAGTTGTAATCACTATGTCTTATTCTCCTTTTATATTTAAGCAAATTAAAGCGCTAAGCGCTGAATTAAAATCAATAATATGCTAACAATATGAAAGCATTACTAGCATATTATTGATGATCGCACTATTATGCAAGAGAAATTTGCGTAATACGGCTACCACGTTGATTTAAGCGTTGAAGGGTGGCGGAAAGTTGGTTATAGGAAACCAAATATTCAGTGACACTGCGACGAATTTGGGTAGTCCGTCCTCGATTTGCTTGAATTGCACAGACTCGATAAAGTTGACCGCGATCGTCACCAGTATTACCAGCTAGAGCTTGTCCAAAATGAGGGGTGCGAATTGCATTTGCCGAATTTTGAGCAAGATCTTCTGTCAGCCAAGTCGATTTGTTTTTGCCCTGAGCGCGATCGCTATTAGCATAGCCACGATAAAGCTGAAACATGCGGTTAAACTCTACGTTCTTCTGACCGCGATGAGTTGCGAATCCTCGGTAATAGGGAACAATCGAATCGCCAAAGTTTTCTTGATATTCGTCAGAATCAATATAAGAATTGATTTCCGCTTCATATCCTTCTTCAATATAACGATTGACATGTTCGGTGATCTCTGACTCATCATTAGGAGCACGACCCAAAAGATGTTTAAAGTTTAATTCTATAAACCGAACTTGTGGTGTTGAAGTAAAGAACTTAGTCTGATACAATTCCGATTGAGCTAAGGCGCGCACAAAATCTCGTACAGAAATATTGCCACTAGCAAGCAGAGACTCAGCACTAGTTAGGCGTTCTGACAACATCAAATGATCGTTGCCAAAAATCTGCCGATTAGCCGCAGCAATTACACCGATAACATCAGCGCCAGTCCAGTTTGGACGTAATTCTACAGGAGAAACATTAACAAAAGGCTCAAACCCTAGACGGACTGCTGTTGTAGAACTTGTCATATTAAAATTCCTTAAATAATTTTTTTATAATCTTATAAAAACTTGTAAAAATTTTCTATTCTGGGCAACGCATAAGGCTGCACGCAATAGAAAATTGATATATGAATCCAAGCTTTACTATTTATCTAGATATTAAATTACGGTAAATATTTAAATCAAATAGATTCCTTTAGCGTCATTGATTAAATGATAACCAAGTTCATTCAATTTACTTAATGGAACTAAACCTAAACTATATATGTCTTTAAGTTCAGTTGCTTTTGGATAAAATGATTAAATCAGCTAATTTGTGCAGATTTTGTGCAAATCATAAAGCACTAAACTTAGAGTTATAAAGAAATCTCAAGAATACTCAAAAGCCTTTGTTATATATACACTCTAGAATTTTTTGTATAAACATTCTTTGTTAATCTATCTTTGCATTTAGTTTTATTTCTTCATATAATATTCATCGCTTCGTTTTTTATCTGTATGCTCTAACTCGTTGCAGGCGACTATGAATCCGATTCGCCAGATCTATACCGAGAATTGGTTTACAAAGATAGTCATCAGCACCGACATTAAAGGCAAGATTTTGAGTATTTGCATCTGTCATGACACTCAAAAATAAAACTGGTAAGCGTTGCCAGTTGGGGTCACGCCTTAAGGATTGACAAAGCTCAAACCCATTGATTTGAGGCATATTTACATCTAAAATTAATACGTCAGGTGATACGACTTGCAAAACCGTCCAAAATTCTTGTGGATCGGCTAAGGTCGTCACTCTAAATTCCCAAGGCTTGAGTAATTGAGGGAGCGATCGCAAATAATCTATATCATCATCGACAATCATCACTTTAGTTTCAAGTTGAGAATAATCTAAGAATGATGTAGAAGCGATCGCGTCTATAGGAGAACTTTGGATTGAGTCAGTATTTTGAATTGATTGCTCTAAAGCAACTACTAAATCTTCTAATACTTCTAGTTGTTGCTTTTTTAGTAATGTTTGACTGTTAAGTAGTTCCTCTAATTGAAGAGCTAGTTGCATAGCGATTGTTAGTCCGAACGTTCCTAAAGTCCCAGCCAATTTGTGCGACGTTTGATAGGCTTGCGCTTGTAATTGAGGATCAAGAACACCAGATTGTAACTTTGCGATCGCCTGAAATAACACTTCCAATTGCTCAATACTTTTGGGTTTAGTCGTTATCCAAAGCTGACTTAAAAATTCTAAATATTGCTCGTGTTGATTAGTTTGAAAATTCACTTCAGGCAACTTAATCAAATCTGGATTAGGAATCTTAATTTGATTTAGCATTTTTACATCAGGAGCCTTATCGGGTGCTTTGAGGTAATAGCCACGTCCATGAACAGTAGCAATAAAGTCTGCTGGAGCGCCTGCTGCTACGAGCTTGTGACGCAATCGCCGAATATGCGATCGCACAGTCGCCTCAGAGGGGAACTCATCTGACGACCACAAGCGATCAAGAATTTCATCAGCACTTAGCAAATGCTGACTATCGTGCAGCAAAAGCTCCAATAATTCATATTCTTTATTAGTGAGCGTAAGCAATTGACTATTGTAAGAAATTTCACAATTACTAGGATTTAGCAATAAATCCCCCCAAACTAGTAATGGAAAAGAACTAGCACTGCTCCGTCTCAATAACGCCCGAATCCGAGCAAATAGTTCTTGTTCATCAAAGGGCTTGACTACATAATCATCTGCCCCTGCATCCAATCCACTTATTTTAGCTGTACTAGTATTTTGGGCGCTAAGCAATAGAATTGGCGTAGTATATCCTTCGGTACGAAAGCGCTGACACAAGCGAATCCCATCTAACCTAGGTAGCTTAATATCTAAGATGATCAGGTCATACTCAAAAGTTGAGCCATATGTCCAACCTACTTCGCCATCTTTAACTACATCGACAATATAGTGATGCTCTGTCAGACTCTTAGCTAAGACAGCAATTAATATCTCATCATCTTCTACTAGCAATATCTTCATGTAGCAATTTTCAAATCAGTTTGGTAAGTTCACTTGGATACTATGAGATGCGTGAAATAGCATTACTCCATCTTGATGGCGCGATCGCTTAAGTAGTTTTATAGTTCGATTAAGTTAAATAAGCTTGATATAAGGATATTCCACTAGAATATCTATTTTTGTTGCAAGGATTCAGGGGTTTCTATAGTTAGAGGTTTCATAAATCTATTCGTAATGCGACCACATTCGCAAAACTTCGACAGTATTGCTTTCTTTAGACCGCGCGATAGACTAACCGATGCTTGATATTTATACGTCTTGAGTACAAGCCTTGCAAGTTCCCGACTAATTTTTCGTAAGGTGGTGAATTTGTAAATGGATTTTCTCTGAGTATGGCAACTAGCTCTTTAGTTTTATCAAATAGCCCAATACTTTTCAATTTCTTTAAATCTTCTTGGGCTTTTTTACTGAGGATAACTTCCCACATTGTTACATTCCTAACTCTTGAGCGTTTACCCATTCACTTCTAGGACTGGTCATGACCTCTTTGAGTGAGTCGATATATCCATGTATGGAGTTGAGATAGATAGTCTCTTCGATCGCTACCCAGTCTTCTTTAGAAATCACAACCACATCATTTTCTGAGCCTTTAATCATGACTGGTTTATGGTTTACGCTGACTTGATTAATTAAGTTGTTAAAGTTGGCAGTTGCTTCTTGAAGTAGTAAGTAATCCATACTGTTCTTCTATATAATCGTTCAATTGATTGATTATATATCATTTAAATGATGAAGCTAAAATGTTTACGCTGCAATAGTTTTTAAGCCACAATCTGATAAATGACGGGGCGATAACGGGGTTTTGGAATTGTTTTGTTTTCTGCCTTTGCTGATTCTAACCATGCGGTTTTAGCAATGATTACTTCATGAAGTGCTTGCTGTGGGGTTTCACCGATCGCTGAACAATATTTCAAGTCAGGGATATCAGCAATATAGGCTTCATCTTCTTCGCTATAAAAAATATTGATATGATAGTCTTTCATGGTTATTCTCCTAGTTGAAGGTTGTACTGTTCGATGAGTTGTAAAAACTGTTTTACTTGATAGGGTTTGGCTTTGCCACCGAAGTTTTGGATGTTGATTGGTTCGGGGATGTCGGAACGGATAAAAATATGGTGACTTCCGTTGATGCGCGATAGTCGAAATCCAAAGGCTTCGATGAGGGTAACCATGTCGTCAAAGGAGACGTTTTTAATTCCTATCAATATTTTTTCTAGCAGTTTCTTTTTTTTGCTCATATCAATTTTTGTATTGGTTATCCATGTTAAATTCCTCCTAATTTAATCTCTCGAAATTGGCATTCGTGGCGGTGCGGTGCGCCACATGAGTTCTATCTCTTCAGGGGTGAGTTGATAGGCTTGGTTGATTAGATTACTGAGGCGATGTTCTAATCGATTGGCTTCGGCGCGATCACGTTGGATGGGGATGGCATATTCTTGATAGGCTTCGTTAATGGCTTTGAATGCTTTGGGGCTGAGATCTCCTGATATTTTGGGTTTACGATCGCGAACTGCTTGCATAAAGTCGGTTTGGGTTAGGCTGGCAAAGTCTTCTAGTTTTTGTCCGAGTTTGGGGATGTTATGGGTGCTTTGGAGCCATTCGCATACTTCGCGGTTGCGTTGTTGGTTTTCTTTGGTAATGGTAATCAATCGAGTTACGATTTCTTCGGTTTCGGTTCTTATAGTTGGGGTTGACTGAGCGATCGGTATAGTTTCCATTAGATAGCTCACTGGACAAAGCGCTTCATCTTTCATATGTATTAGGTATCTCCAATTGTGCCGCCACATGACAGGAGAATTTAGAACGGCAAGTAAATATAAATCACCAGTTGGTATTAAAGAGACTTTGTTATTCGCATAATTACCATCTACATCTAAAGAGAAACATGGATAAAATTGAATTTGTTGATAAAAGATTTTTGGTTTATTTAAAATTTCATGAAATGCTGGTGAAGCTTGTAATTGCCACCATTCTTGCTTGCCTGCTCTTTTTTGCAGCAGATCTTTATATTTTCCCAAATGTGCTTTAACCGCAGGGTACTTTTCAATGTCTAAATGGTTATGAGCAAGAATCATCCAAAGATTCTCCCATTCTGAGTTCCATCTCTTAATATCTTGACCTCGTAAATATGGCTTAATAATCTCTATTGAATTGGGATCAAGATTAATAATTTCTTGCTTCGTAACATCATCAATAAAAAATGCTTCATTTAATCCTGTTTTAATACCTGAGAAAGTCTTGACCCCTGCAAAATCTTTAAGAGAAGTTCCAACACTCTGAATTTTTTGCATTAGGTATTCAACTTTTGGAGATTCTAAACTCCATGCTTTTTCGCTAAAACGCGACCACACCACAGGAAAAGCATTTTGTCTCACATATTGCGGCAGATTGATTTTCTCTAACTCCTCCCGTGGCACTGAGCAGATCAAGACTTCGCTATTTTCTCCAGTGGAGAGTAGAGATTTACCCCCCTCAGTCCCCTCTTGAAAGGGAGGAAGCCCAGACAATTCTTGTCCTCCCCCTTCCAAGGGGTAGTTAGAAGGGGTTTTCTCTTCTAATGTAGACGGGCTATTCTTTCTCAAAGACACAATACAAGGAAATGTATCCGCATCTTGAAAAATTGGCGCATGACCAAAATCGATAATCTTCTCAAACAAAGTATGCTGCGTAAAAAATCGCCGCAACGCCTCACCATAGCCAGAGCGTAGCCACTTATTCGTCACGATATAGGACAAAATCCCATCAGGTTTGAGAATCTGCACACCCTTTTCATAGAAATAAGCATAGAGATCCGCCGAACCATCGTAGGACTGATAATGCTTTTGCAAATAGGGCTTAATCGGTGAAATATATTCCTGACGCACATAGGGCGGATTGCCGATTGCCACATCAAAACCACCAGCCGCAAACACATCAGGGAATTCTTTTTCCCAATCAAAAGCGCGATCGCTCAACTTGAGATCGTTAACTAAGGAATTTCCCACCTTAATATTGTGATCCAGATTCTCTAACTTTTGCTTTCTTTCCGCTGTATGCAGCCATAACGACAGTTTCGTAATTCCCACCGACTCAGGCGACAAATCCACTCCATAGAGATTATTTGTCAAAATCAAACGCTTGACCTTATCAGAACTCAAAGCTTTTCCACCCAAATCCGAAATCTGTTGATTAATCAGACTGTACTCATTAAATAGATACTCATAAGACGCAATCAAAAATGCCCCCGAACCGTAAGCAGGGTCAATCACTTTGAGATTTTGCAAAACCTGCAAATAGGCTCGTAAAGATTGCAATTCATCCTCAGTTTCAACCTCTAAACGCCTACGCTCTAAATACTCTCCTAAACTGACCTCTAAAATATATTTCGTAATATAAGCAGGAGTATAGTAAACACCCTGTACTTTGCGTTTACTCTTATTTTTTGCCTCTTTTTTATCGGTTTTAACACCCGTTGCCTGTCGCTGTAACTCCTCTAGATCGGCGATCGACTGCTCGAAAATATGCCCCAAAATATCTACTGATACTTCCGAATCAAAATCATAGCGCCCCAGTCTTGCCAACTGCTGACAGCGCAAACTATCAATTTTTAAAACGTCATCCAAAATCGGATCATACTCAAACAAACCACCGTTATAGCCCTCAATCGGTGGATCATCATTTCCCACATCAATCCAGCGAAATACCTGCTTAAAATTATTCCAAGAGCTATTAAACGCTTTACCTGACTCATAGGCTTCCATCAGAATATTGCGCTTATCAATCAACCCCTTATCTTCGCAAAAGCAAACAAAAATCACCCGATCTAATAACTTCTGTGCCTTTTCAATCAACACATCTGCTGAATACTTAGTTTTATTCAGTTTGAGAGCAGCAAAATCTTCAAATAATTGTCCGCGTAACTGGCTATATTCCGCATATAACTCCTTAGTAATCTCTATTTCTGCTTTAGTTGAAGCTGCAAAAAGCTCATCAATCTTCGAGAATTTAGCCTCTTTATTAATTGGCAAAAAATTCTGACGACAAAACAGAAAATAGAATTTCCTAAACTCATTAAGATCCGCTAATTCCTCTAAATCAAAGGATTCATAATTTGTAAAATTTTTGCTCGTATGATAAAGCCGCATCTCACGATAATTTGAGACAATAAACCAATCGCAATTATCCGTATTTCTCGCATAGCGCCAACCTTGATCCACAGGTGACTCAGGACGGCTCGCCGTGCGCCGATCTAAATCTGTCTTTGCCCCCTTCAACTCAATCGGTGCAACAATTCGCCCCTCTAGTTTCCCTTTACCCTTTTTCCCTACCGCAAAAAATCCTAAAGCCCCATCCGCCGAGCCGCCATCATCCGCAATTGCTGTTTCTGCGTGGACTTCCCATGTTTGCGCTTTACCCTGAATTAGCGATCGATAGCCCAACACATCTCGAAATAAATCATTAAGAAATTCGCCATGCAAAGAGACTTCCTTCATGTCGTCTAATTTTCCACCATATAAACAATCAATCCACTTCAGAACAATTTGATGAAGTTTTAACAAATTCTGAGGATCGCCCTGACTTTTGTAAAAGCTATCCTTTTGCTTTTCAAAAGTCTTGCTTTGAAATAGTTGATGATGGCGTGGCTTAGCTATAGACATCTATATGAATGCTTGTATCAATAATTAATAATTATTCTAACATTCAGTTGATTTCCTCTTATTTCTATGCAATATTCGTTACATCTCAAACATCACGGCGAATACTTTCAAAAGGCACAACATCACCATTCTCAACATTTTGTTGCGCTTCCCGAAAATCTGCCATAAACTCCTCGCTATACTGCACATCCACTGTTAGCTTTAACCCTAAATTATCCAGCTTAGAAAGAAGATAGAACACAAATCGCTCCATTTTTGCTGGGTTTGAAATTGCTATAGAATATTTAAGCAATTACTAATCACAATATATTCATGAGTGGAACTAAGCTCTACGAAGGCAAAGCCAAAATTCTGTTTACGACAGATGACCCTAATATTTTGCTGTCGCGCTATAAAGATGACGCAACTGCCTTCAATGCTCTGAAAAAAGGCACGATCGCTAACAAAGGGGAAATGAACTGCGCGATCGCCTCGCATATTTTTCAGTACCTTGAGACTCAAGGTATTGCCACCCACTTTATTAAGCAAGTATCGCCTAACGAGATGCAAGTTGCTGCCGTCAAGATTTTAGCGATCGAGGTAGTTGTAAGAAATATTGCCGCAGGTAGTATTTGCAAGCGCCTCGGTCTCGAACAAGGGCAACCGCTTAAACAACCCCTAGTCGAATTTTTCTACAAAAATGATGATCTTGGCGATCCTTTGATTACTGATGCCCATGTCGCTCTGCTCGATCTGGCGACACCTGAACAAGTTGCTCAACTCAAGCAGCTTGCACTTGATATTAACAAACATCTGCAAACATTTTTTGATCGATGCGACTTAATTTTGGTTGATTTTAAGGTTGAAATTGGGGTTGATCATAGTGGACGATTATTGCTAGCCGATGAAATTAGCCCTGACACTTGCCGACTCTGGGATAAAATGATCGCCGATCCTAGCGATCGCATTATGGACAAAGATCGCTTTCGTCAAGATCTTGGTAATATTGCTGAAGCCTATCAGGAAGTCATGAAGCGGGTTTTAGCGATATAAGATTAAGAAAGTCGTAGTAATTAATCTAAAGCGCTGCCCCTAATTTCTTAGTTTCTAGAAAATAAGTCTCTAGCAATATGGGGATGTTGAAAGTTATAGTAACTTAATTACTAATCTTGAAAAGTGCCTGTTTGCATTTACTCCTCAATAGTTTCCTGTTAAAAAAATCCTGTAGGTGTTTGGAAGACTCTATGCGTATAAACTTGCTCGTATTCACAGCCATTGCCGCATTCAGCACATCATTGTTAACCCCTATGCTGGCAAAGGCTGCCCCTGCGCGGCAAGAGATTGCTCAAGCGCCGACTCCGCAGCCTACTACTCCTCCTGCCATACCTAAAAAGCCTTCTCCGCCAATTACACCGACTCCGCCAATTACACCGACTCCGCCAAACACATCACCAGCCTTTACGATTCCATCAGCAACTCCAACTTCACCAGTTGTGGCTGAGACTCAAGTGTTAGTCGGGGAAGTTGCCATTAAAACTCCAGAAGGACAGGCTCCACTGCCACCTGAACTTCAGCAGAGAATCTATGATGCGATCGCCACAAAACCAGGTCGGACTGTAACAAAAACTCAACTACAATCTGACATCAACGCTATATTTGCCACAGGCTTTTTCTCAAATGTACAGGCTGAGCCTGAAGATACTGACATTGGTGTACGGGTGACTTTCTTTGTGTTACCCAATCCAGTTCTCAAAGCAATCAACACTGAAGGCACACAAGTGCTAGAGAAAGGCGTAATTGACCGCATTTTTGGATCACAGATTGGCAAAATTACTAACCTCAAAGATATCCAAGCAGGAGTCAAAGAACTCGAAAAGTACTATCAAGATAGAGGCTTTGTTTTAGCCCAAATTGTTGATATTAAAGCTACACCCGAAGGCAACATCAATTTGGTTGTATCAGAAGGCGTGATCGAAGGGCTTAAAGTTGCATTTATCAATGAGGAAGGTAAAACCGTAGATAAAGATGGCAAGCCTGTCACTGGGACTACCCGCGATTTCATTATTACTCGTGAGTTGACGATCAAAGAGGGTCAAATCTTCAATAAAAATACAGTTCAAAGTGACTTGCAAAAGGTATTTGCTTTAGGGCTGTTTGAAGATCTAAACATTGGGCTTGCGCCCGGTAGCGACCCCCGCAAAGTGATTGTGACGGTCAACGTCAAAGAACGCAATACAGGCTCAATTTCCGCAGGCGCGGGGCTTAGCTCATCTACAGGATTATTTGGTACAGTCAGTTTTCAACAACAAAACCTTGGTGGTAACAATCAAAAACTTGGTTTAGACATTCAAGTTGGGACGAGTACTTTATTATTTGACCTTAACTTCACCGATCCTTGGCTAGCAGGCGATCCTTATCACACTTCATTTACTGCCAACCTCTTCAATCAACGCTCATTTAGTTATATTTTCGATGGCAATGTCGGTATTGGTACTAACAATAACCAGCCAGTCATTAATCGATTAGGAACTGGCCTTAGCTTTTCTCGCCCATTGAGCGCTGGCGAAACTGCTTCCTTAGGTTTCCGCTATCAGCGTGTTAGTGTCCTTGATAATACTAACAATCAGATTGCGGCGACAGACTCGCGGGGCAATCCTCTCACGGCTAGCGGCACAGGACAAGATGACTTGCTATTGCTACAGCTTGCCTATGCCAGTGATCAACGAGACAATCCGATTAAGCCGTCTTCTGGTTCAGTATTTCGGATTGCGACTGAGCAATCAATCCCGATTGGACTGGGTTCGGTTTTCTTAAATCGGGTTCGGGCTAGCTATAGCTATTTTATGCCTGTGAATTTTTTGAACTTTTCGGAAGGTACACAAGCTCTTGCTTTCAATATTCAAGCGGGGACAGTGATAGGCTCTTTACCTCCTTACGAAGCATTTCAACTCGGTGGTAGTAACTCAGTACGTGGCTGGGATGAGGGTCGAATTGGTAGTGGTCGCAGTTTTGGCTTATTTTCGGCAGAATATCGTTTCCCCGTCTTTAATATTGTCGGTGGGGTGCTGTTCTTCGATTATGGTACTGATTTAGGCTCAGCCTCATCTGTCCCCGGCAATCCTGCTGCTGCCAGAAATAAACCTGGTAATGGGGCTGGATATGGTATCGGCGTACGAGTACAATCCCCGCTTGGCTCAATTCGCGTGGACTATGGCTTAGCGTCAAATGGTGGTACTCAATTTAGCTTTGGTCTAGGAGAGAAATTTTAGCCATGCTTTACCAACAGACGATCGCTGCTCCATTTTCACTGTCGGGAATTGGGTTGCATAGTGGTGAGCAGGTTTCGGTGACGGTAAGTCCAGCACCGATTGATACAGGGCGCTATTTTATCTATGGCGGTGCCAAGATTGCGGCGGACACGAGCGTAGTTTCGGCTTCGCAACTATCGACTGAGCTACGCCAAAACGGTAGTAGTGTGCGTACGGTGGAGCATTTGCTTTCGGCTTTGTTTGGGATGGGTGTGCACAATGCCTGTATTGAACTTGATCGCCCCGAATTGCCAATCCTTGATGGTTCCGCATTGCCTTGGGTAGAGGCGATTGCTAAGGTGGGTATCACAACTCAAGTCGATGGCGATCGCCTAAGACCATTAACAGAAGTAGTGACAGTGCGAAAAGGTGATAGCTTTGTGACGGCGATTCCTGCGGATACTTTGCGCTTTACCTACGGCATTGACTTTCCCTCGCGGGCGATTGGTGAGCAGTGGTTTAGCTGGGCTCCCGCGATCGCCGATTTTTGTGATGAATTTGTGCGGGAGATTGCACCAGCGCGTACTTTTACCCTCGCGGTATACATTGACCAAATGCGTACAGCAGGGTTAATCAAAGGCGGTAGTCTCGACAATGCAATCGTTTGTGATGGCGATCGCTGGATCAATCCACCTCTGCGCTTTGACAATGAACCCTGTCGTCATAAGCTTTTAGATCTCATTGGTGACCTAAGCTTGCTAGGATTTTTACCCAGAGCGCATATTCTTGCCTTCAAAGCGAGTCACAACCTTCACGCTGAGTTTGCGATCGCTATAGAAAAATCTGTAAGCTAGGCTGGTAAAGCATTGCATTATCAGCCTAGCCTTAAAATATCGCAAAATTAATAATTAAATATGTATGTCAATTTTGACCGAAGAAACGATTATAGATAGCCCTGATTTGAATACTGATGGTGCAATTAGCACTCCCAGTAAAATTATGATGATCGAAGACATCCAGAAATTGCTACCTCACCGTTATCCATTTCTGTTAGTTGATCGCATTATTGATTTTGTGCCGAATAAATCGGCTACAGGCATTAAAAATGTCACTTTCAATGAACCATTTTTTCAAGGACATTTTCCTAATCGTCCGATCATGCCAGGCGTATTAATTGTCGAAGCGATGGCACAAGTTGGCGGTATTGTGTTAAGACACTTACCAGGAATGGAAGACCAATTGTCGCTATTTGCGGGCATTGATAAAGTGCGCTTTCGTCGCCCTGTGGTTCCAGGAGATTGCTTAACAATTACGACAGAGTTACTAGTTGCACGCAAGCGCTTTGGTAAGATGCGTGGACGTGCAGAAGTTGATGGTCAAGTTGCCTGCGAGGGTGAATTAATGTTTTCATTAGTAAGTCTTTAAATCTAATCTTTGAATTTCAAATTTAATCTCAAATCTAAACTTTCATCTGGCGATCCAAGCGATCGCAAATCAAGCGATCTATCTTAGTATCAAGCGAGCCAAACTTTTTATGCCTGTGTCTCATGCGCCTGTGTCTGAATTTATTCATCCGACAGCCATAGTGCATCCTGATGCCCAACTACATCCGACTGTCAAAGTTGGAGCTTATGCCGTCATCGGTGAGCAGGTAAAAGTTGGCGCTCATACTGTCATTGGACATCATGCCATCATCGAAGGACGGACAGTAATCGGCGATCTCAACCAAATTTACCCAGGAGCCGCGATTGGTTTAGACTCTCAAGATTTGAAATATTTTGGAGCTGATAGCCTAGTCCAAATTGGTAATGACAACCGCATTCGTGAATATGTAACAATTAATCGTGCCAACGAAGCTCATGAAGTTACCTGTATTGGTAACGGTAATTTGTTAATGGCTTATGTCCATGTGGGGCATAACTGTGAAATTGAAGATCGGGTGATTATTGCCAATGGGGTTGCTTTAGCGGGGCATGTGCATATTGAGTCAAATGCTAGGCTCAGTGGGGTTTTAGGTGTACATCAGTTTGTACGAATTGGACGTTTATCGATGGTCGGGGGAATGAGTCGAATTGAGCGGGATGTCCCTCCCTATATATTGGTTGAAGGCAATCCCTCTCGTGTCCGTACACTCAATCGAGTTGGCATGGATCGCGCAGGCTTAGACGACCAAACTCAACAATTACTCAAATCTGCGTTTCGATTGCTTTATCGTCAAAATCTCACTCTAGTTGAAGCCCTTGAGAAGTTAGTCACCTTTGCCGATAATCCTCATGTTCAGCATTTGCGACAATTTCTGCAAGATTCCATCACTTTATCTAATCGGCGCGGACCGATCCCCAACCGACTCTAATCAAGTTAGAGCGCAAGTTCTCTAACTAATTTTAAGTTTCAAAAAACTAGAGGAGTCGCTTTGCGACTCCTCTAGAAACTAGAGCGTGCGATCGCCAATACACACAAATGGGTACACTCTAATTTATAAAGAGCTACAGAAAAGACATCATTGCTTTGGTTGAATATGTACAGCAGTTGTTGATCAAACCCGCTATAAGATAGGATCGCAGGGCAAAGCCCCGCAATTGGTTTTATATTATTATTTGTGGCAAGTTTGAAAGTAAATTGCTGTAAGTTCATACATAAGCATGAGTAATGTATTTTTTGACACTCTATTTAAAGCGGTTATGTTAAGATAAGTTACGTAAATGCTTTAAATGTACATACTCTTATTCAGAGAGCGTCGGGTAAACATGTCAAGTACTAACAGCACAGGGTTTGGTGGGGAAAACCAATATATCGGAAGTCCCAAATCTAAGAAGAAATTCGATTTACTGAAGCCTCTACGCCAGAAACTAGATAACTTTGAAATTCGGAAAGCAAAAACAGCTCATTTGATCGCTAAACTAATTCCTGCTCAATGTCCATTTGAGCGCACGATTAAAATCTTTGGTCATCCCATTATTTACATTCCACCACTTTGTAAACTTAACCCTCTCTTTGATGAATTTGTCGGCTTAAGATTCCGCGCGCTCTGTTTTTTAGCAGATGACTGCGGTGAAGATATTAGCCCCTATTGCTAAGAAATAATTAGAAAACAAGCTTCGAGAGCCTTCTGTTCATATACAAAAAATAATGATGTAAGCTTGGCTCACATCATTATTTTTTTGCAATTGGGGATTTGGATATGCCAAAAAAAATGCAGTGGATATGGCGATCTCTTATCGCTACTTTTATCGCTTGCTTGATTGTCGTAATGACGATTGCCTCTCAACCAACTAATGCAGCGATCGCGCCCTTATTAGATCCCTATCTCACCTCTGGAAAACTTAGCGAAGGGGAAAAAGCCTTCAGCGATTATTTACAGACTTCTCCTAAAGATGACAAAAGTCGGTTTGGATTAGGTGTAATCCAATTTGTGCGGGGTACAGAACGACTGATGCAGTTGCTATATCGTTATGGCATGCAAAGTCCTCTGGGGGGATCGATTCCTTTCGTGCGATTACCAATCCCCAAAAATCCTAAGCCGCAAATTTTAACTTACGACGCACTTCAGCAAGTTTTTCAAGCATGGATCGATGATCTGGCGACTGTCAATACCACACTTGAACCAATCAAAGATCAAAACCTAAAACTTGCCCTGCGGTTAGGACTAGTCCGTTTAGATTTTGATGGAAACGGCAAAGCAGAAGATACAGAAATGTTGTGGCTAATTTTTAATGCGGTCACAAATGCAAGAGTTACCGCACAAGAAGCACAGCAATTTTTAATCGCTTTTGATCGGGGAGATACACTGTGGTTACAGGGCTATACCCATGTATTAGGCGCGATCGGCGAATTTTTGCGAGCTTATGATAGTCGAGAGTTATTTGCTGCCTGCGCGCATTTGTTCTTCCAAAATGTCGATACCCCTCATAAGTTTTTATTAACACCGAGCAATAAAAATGTTGAGGGCTATAGTTTTGACCCATTTGAGTTCTTAGATTTGATCTCAACAGTGCACTTAAGCAAATTCTCTTTAGCCGAACCGCAACGGATGATCACGATTTTAAATCATATGAAATCAGTGATTAGTCTCAGTCGAGAGTCATGGAAATCGATTCTTGCCGAAACCGATAGCGATCGTGAATGGATTCCAAATCCTAAACAACTATCCGTGATTCCCCAAGTTCGCGTTACCGATGAGATGGTGAAATCTTGGCTAAAATCTCTGGATGAAATTAGCACGATCCTTGATGGAAAAAAGAATATTCCATTCTGGCGCGATGACAAATTGAGCATTGATTTTGCCCGAATTTTTACCGAGCCTCGCGGTTTTGACCTAGTCTCATGGGTTCAAGGTACAGCCGCTACACCCTATCTCGAAAAGGGAACTGCTGTTACCGATAGTCGGGTTTGGAATGAAATGCTAAGTGCATTTGGTAGCAATCTCTTTGGCTTTGTTGTATGGTTTAACTAACAACATAGCCACATAGACAGAATTTTTCTGCCTACTTGTCTCAGAGCATGATTTCAAAGGTTCTTTTGCAGTGGTTAAGATTCTCTTGCTTTAGACTTGCCAGAAGTTTTGGTTGCGGTAAGATGCGAAAATGTAGCGATCGCATTAGTATTTGTGGAAACTGTGGGAATTAATTCCTCTTGAAAAGTTCCCCAACTAGAGTAAGCGAGACATTTCCCATACATCTGCGGGAAGTCTTCTCCGCAGTTATTACATACATATCGACTGTTTGCTTCCGCCATTATCTAAATTAAATATATTTCATCTAGTGATCGAGATGACTAATTACACCTTTACCACCGCGATTAAGCACAGTCATACGATCCTGCTCTCCCTTGCCATCGCGAATGATAATTTCTTTACGCTCAAAGTCTATATCTTTAACCCGCAGTCGCAATCCTTCCATAAGTCGCATCCCAGTCCCATAAAGCAATTGTAAAAACAGTCCTTCCACTCCATCCACAATCGCCAAAATCTTCTGAACTTCATTAAGAGTCAAGACCACAGGTAATCTTTTTGGTTGTTTCGCTCTCTCAATATTATCTGTGTCGGGTAAATCGCTCTTGAGAACCTGTCGATACAAAAATAAAAGTGCTGACAGGGCGATGTTTTGAGTGGAAGCAGCGACATTTTTGTGCGTAGCAAGATGCGACAAATAAGCACGGATCTCATCAACACCCATTTCTTGAGGATGGCGCTTGTTATGAAAATAAATGTAGTTCAGAATGTAATACAGATAGCTTTTTTCGGTACTTCGGCTCATATGTTTAAGTCAAAGCACTTGGCGCACTTGATCAAGAAAAGGCGAATCTGATGGCTTGTAAAAATTTGTAATGTTAGACATACAAGCAGGGTGTTTGTAGATATAAAATCACTGTGAGCAAAATTTAGAAATTCAGGCTTAAAAAGTTGTTGACAAAAGTTACGGTTACGCGGTAACTCAAATCTATAGACATAGCTATACCACACCTGCGATAGAATTATAAGCTGTACAGCTCATGCTATTGGTGAGAATGTAGCTGAGGATTTTTCTGAGAGAAGCAAAGTTAAAGTAATTTGTGTGCCCTTTACAGAGATTTCTTACATGACTCAGGAAAATCTATTGGACTTTGATAAAAACAAGTCGTTACCAGTCAGTAACTACGATGTCAAGATAAAGTACCTTGTGCCTGGATATGAGACGATTTTCAACATTATGCTCGCACTGTTACATCAGAAATTGCCAGAGCAAGCAAGTCTACTCATCGTCGGAGCCGGAGGTGGATCTGAACTCAGTGTGTTTGGTCGCGTTTCGCAGTGGAAATTTACTGGAGTTGATCCATCTGTCGAAATGCTAAGCGCTGCATCTAGTAAGGTTGACGCACTGGGTCTGTCAGAACGAGTTTGTTTAATTCAAGGGACATTGGATGATGTTCCAATGACTCCCTTATTTAAGGCAGCGACCTGCGTCCTAGTTATGCATTTTCTTCCAGATGATGGCAGCAAGTTATTGTTGTTGAAATCGATTCATCAACGCCTAGAGAGTG
>JAYVVP010000431.1:0-2448 GCA_043786935.1 Pseudanabaena sp.
CAGAGCAACCGTACTAGAGATCGGAATGCCATCTTTGATTCCCAAACTGGGGCGGAGGTTGAAATAGTTAGAATCTTTGTAGGGGATAAAGGTATTTAAGCCATCATTCCCACCCGCTAGCTCAATCACCAGTAGTGTTTTTGTCCTGTTACTGCTACTTTGGGCAAAACATGACTCTAACGAAGTCAAAACCGCAGCACCCGCCATCAAGGCTAAAAAATTTCGTCTTCTCATTGATTTGCACTTCCTTTTATGCTTTCGTTAGTGGTTGGTAATAGCTTTTAATCTTTAAGAATTTGCTAACTATCTAATATAGAAATAATCAGAAAAATCTGAACATAGCCCATTGTTGATTACCTTGCCAAGCAGGGTGTTTAAAAGAACAAACGGCTAATTGCTAACAGATTTATTTTTATTCCAATTGATAGGTCGGGGAGGATAAGATCAAAGCCGTGACTTCACGCCTTGATAGTCCCGAAAACGATTGCACCATGCTAGGATCGGCTTGACCGTCTAATAACAGTGTCACTAGGTCGGAATTTGAAAAGCGATCGGGTTTGAAATCAAACCCTCCATCATCGCCATAGTCTTTCGTCATTTGTTGAGCGAGATTGAGTCGCGTTAGTAATGAGGGTGCGGTCAACCAACCAGCGTCACCGAGCCATCCTTTTACACTGGGAACGTTGTAGGGAATTTGCCCCATCGCTCTTAAACTACCTTGAAGTTTGTCAAAATCAACCTCGATCTGAAGTTGTCGCACTGCTCCAACAATAAAGTAAATCGGATTTTTGATATGACTGCGGTAGGCTTTAGTGCTGTAAAATTCGGGACTGTTGAAGATAGCGGCTACCACATTGCTAATGTTGCGTTTGTTTTGTGTGTAGACTTGGGCTAGACGATCAACGATTTCAGGTTCTGGATCGTTATAAGCAAAGGCACTCCAGAGTTTGCTCCCAATAAAACGAGCTGTGCTGGGATGATTCGCTAAAATCTCCACCACATCTTCTGTTTTGAAATTGCCCGATCTTCCTAAATAGTTTTTTATACCCTGATCGTGGCGGCGTGTCACGAATAAAGCCTCAGAGGTTCCCGTTTCTTGATTTGTCTTGATCTGCCAACCTGTTAGTGCTCGCGCTCCTTCTTGAATATCTTTCTCAGAATATTGTCCCCGTCCCAAGGTAAACAACTCCATGACTTCTCGGCTGAAGTTCTCATTGATTTTACCAGCCTGATTTTGGACATTATCTAAATATCTCAGCATGGCTGGGCTAGTCGAGATTTGCCACAAAAGCTCTTGAAAGTCACCTAGAGCATAGGTACGCAGTCTAAGTTCATAATCAGTAAGCATTTGAGGCAATTGTACCGTTCGCAAGGACACCACAAAATGATCGCGCCAAATATTAGTGATTTTTTCATGTAAAGGATTGGATGCTGAGGTGAGTTGGGTTAGTAACCATCGGCTAAACTCGCGCGTTTGTTTGCCTCGATCTTTGCCTTTAGCTATGGCTCCTAGGTTAGGCACATTCACTCCAGGATTTCGCTGCAACCAACTTCCCAATAACTCATCGGGTTTCGTTTGACTGTTCAATTCATTAAGCGTCCCCCCAAAACTGGCTCTCCGCAAAAAATGCGCTTTCCGAATCATTGGTTCCATACCTTGTCTCCTATAAATTTAACATTTCTTCTATGCATTAGGCTTAATCAGAAATAAATCCGCTAAAATCTAAGACTTGGATTCGCTATACTCCAAATCGTGATGAGCTGAACGTAGGAGTCTCAATACTTCATGCCATCTCCCTGCGTCCCTTAAGGAAACATCCTCCAATTGATGTTTCCTTAAGATTCTTGCCATCTAGAATCAATGCTACATCAATATCATGAATAGCGCGGCGATCTTGATGACCTGCCTCACGCAGTTTATGGGTCACATTTGGTTCATAACTAACGTCAAGCAACTGATCGGCTTTACGTAGGTCAGACATTGCATGAAGATAGTGAGAATGGCTTCCCGGAAGATATGCAAAAGCTGGCTTGTATCCTACTGAAAGGCTCAATAAGATCGTTATAACCCCCAGCGAGATTGTAATTGCGAATAACTTATTCATTGTCCCCAATTTCTCCGATTTTTTGATGGTTTTGGTTGCTTAAAAAGTGTCTCTTATCGAAAATAACTCTTACAGCTTTTAGACTGAGACTGAGTAAAAAAGGTTCTAGTTTGCTTGCTTTTTTCGAATTTTCTTTTTGGATAGACCTAAGAAGGAAAGGATTCTATCCTATCAATACTTCGGACATTTTTTAACGAGACCCTAAGCATTGCAGGACAACATTTCTGACAAGTCTTTCTGAGATTTAATAGGGGTTGCTACAGGATAGGTGGTGCGGTTCGTTTCTGAGAAACTAGTCTGAAAGGAATAGGGGATCAGAGCCTTTACACCGCCTTGGGTTAAA
>JAYVVP010000432.1:0-7033 GCA_043786935.1 Pseudanabaena sp.
AGGAAGACACTTTTTTCAAGGCATTTAGAACGATCCCATTTTTGCTGAGTTTTCCTGCATCACTTCCGTCAATAATTCGATAAGTTCCAAAGCGATCGCCATTATTTACTTTGAGCAAGATAGCGTGATAACGAGAGACAAAATCAGAGTTTAGTTGCACCGTATTGTCAGCTTCACGACCAATTGTATATTTATCATCAACTAAAGGCATCTTGCGTGTCCCACTGTCATCAGTGACAACCAAGGTATGATCGAAAGAGAGGTTGACACTAATTTCGGTTTCTTCATGAATTGTTTTTGGCATACTGTTTATCCATCTTGCATAGTTTTCTTATAATTTTTTAAATTTGTAAAGATTGAAAATCAGGTTTCTATTATATTTTTATAAATTAACAAGTATTTCAATTATTTAAATTAGCTTAAAGTTATAGCCCAGAAAAGCACCTACTGGGTTGTATTTTTTTTAAGTTATAACCCCAAAACAGAGAAATGCTGCCTCTCTCTTGGGCTATTTGTCTTGGCGGTTGGCTATACAATAATTATCTGCACATACTTAATATTGGAGAAATATTTCAGTGGACGTTACGGAGATTGCGCGACAGACTCAACTTTTATCACAGCGCCTGAGCATTGCTCAGGACTATCTTTGACGTGCCTGCGATCGCCGCTAAAATTAGTGACTTAGAACAAACGGCCGCCCAGCCAGAATTTTGGGAAAATAGCGATCAAGCTCAAAAAACTATGCGCGAGCTTGATGCATTAAAATCTTGTCTCGAAAAATTTGATCGCTGGCGCACAACTATTGAAAATCTTGAGGCGATCGCCGAACTGCTCGTCCTAGAAAATGAACAATCTCTAGCTAATGAAGCCAAACAAAGCCTAACTCAATTGCTGCAGGAATTAGATCGCTGGGATCTAGAACAATTGTTATCGGGGACATACGACAAATACGACGCGGTACTAACAATTAATGCTGGTGCGGGTGGCACTGACTCGCAAGATTGGACAGAAATGTTGCTACGAATGTACACCCGCTTTTGTGAGTCCCAAGGTTATAGAGTTGAAATTTCCGAAATTTCTGAAGGTGAAGAAGCAGGTGTCAAATCAGTAACTTTACTCGTGCATGGACGTTATGCCTATGGCTATCTTGCCCCTGAGAAAGGTACACATCGCCTTGTCAGAATTTCACCTTTTAATGCTAATGACAAGCGCCAAACTAGTTTTGCTGGCGTGGAGATCATGCCATTGCTGGAAGAGGATGTCGATCTAGAAATTGATCCCAAAGAGCTAGAAATTACGACGACACGCGCAGGTGGTAAAGGTGGTCAAAACGTCAACAAGGTAGAAACGGCGGTGCGAATTACGCATTTACCCACAGGGATCTCGGTGCGATGTACTCAAGAGCGATCGCAATTGCAAAACAAAGAAAATGCGATGCGATTGCTAAAAGCTAAGCTGCTAATTATTGCCCAAGAGCAACGTGCTCTAAAAATTGCTGATATTCGTGGCGATATAGTAGAAGCCGCGTGGGGTAACCAAATTCGCAATTATGTTTTTCATCCCTATCAATTGGTTAAGGATTTACGCACAGGTGAAGAAACCACAAATATTCAAAATGTGATGGATGGCGATCTAGAGCCTTTTATTCAGTCATATTTGCGGCAACAAAATCAGCTAGTTTAAGTCAGTATTTTTAAGGGTTACCTGTTTAATCAGATTTTCTCTTGATTTTGCTCAAGTTAAAGCTAAGAAAAAATCTTGTTTAGACAGCAATGAAATTCTACGTTCTTAGTATTTTTAGCGATTAATGGCGCTTGATTATGAATATTCGGTATCAGAGGCATTCGATTTATTTACAAGATTATTGCAAAAAGCATCTTGAGCCTAGCCTAGGTAAAATTAGCCTGTTCAGTTTATGTCTCGTTGTAGGCGCGATCGTAGAGCCGATTTTGATTGGCGATCGCCTAATTGCATCTGCCGAAACATGTGTAAAACCATCATCTCTCCAAAACTTTTTAACCAAAGTTAGCTTGGGCGACGATCATATTGCCCGTTATGCAACAGCAGCTAATGCGATCGAAAATAAACGACTTGAAATTTTTAGAGCCGCCAAAAGCAATCCTCAATGGGGAAATATTGCCAATTTAGCAGAATCTAAACAAACGAAGGTCTGCGATCTTTCTCAGCAGCCAGAATTTTTGAAAGATCTCTGTAACCAATTACGCAGTTATAGCGAACAAGAGATTTGCCAAAATGGATTTACCAATAAGGAGTTCAACCAAATTACTCTTGAGCAAATGCAAAATGCTCGACTTAGAAGCTTGATTCAAGATAAACAGATGCAACTACGCGGCAAAAAATAAATATAAAAATTAGCCATTTTGTTAAAATATAAAATCTAAAAACTAGAGTCGGCGCAAAGCACTGGCTCTAGTTTTTTGAGTTTTGATTGGTGGGGCTACAGTAATCAAAATCAAAGTCGAGGTTACCCAACTCTTTTTTGTTTTATTTGCTAAAACGACCAAAATCGTCTATAAAAAACAAGGCAAAATCAGACATCTTCGACATTGGTCATGATTATTTTCTTTTGTGCTATTGACAACGGTCACTTACAGTCTATAATCCCTCCATTGTTTAGTATGCCCAGTGCTACAAAAGCTACAAAACCTATAAAGACACGCTTATGTTCGGCTTAAAGTTTGGCGGAAAGTCTAAAAAAGGCATCGGAATAGAAATTACTTCCGAGAAAGTTAACATTGTTCAATTGCGCCGCAAGGGGCCATCTTCCTATAAGTTAGTGACCTATGGTAGCGTCGAACTTGCTGAAGGAACTGTTGAGGAAGGACGCATTCTCGATCCTGTAGCGCTGGGAGAAGTTATTCGCAGTTTGCTAGCAGAAAAGAAAGTAAAAGTAAAAAAAGTCGCGACCGCACTCCCAGGTCGTGAAACTGTCAGTCGTCTAATTCGCTTGCCTGCAGAAATTCCTGACATAGAGTTAAGGGAAATGGTACTTAATCAAGAAGCTAGTCTGTACTTGCCATTTCCGCGTGAAGATGCTGATGTGGATTATCAAAAACTTGGTACATCTCTAGATGATGACGGCATTGAGCGTATCGAAATCTTGATGGTGGCAACACCTAGAGAAGTAACCGATAGTTATATGCAGGCTCTAGAAATAGCTCAGCTACAAGTTGACATTGTGGAAGTTAGTAGTTTTGCATTAATTCGGGCTATGCATAACGAGTTGGCGAAATACAGCACCTTGGCGGAAGCAGTTGCGATCGTTGACATTGAGTATGAAGCAACCGAAATTACCGTCACTGTTGATGGTGTACCGCAATTTTCTAGAACCTTCCCAATTGGCACTGTCCAGATTCAAAATGCACAACTACGGGCGATCAATTTGCCACCTCGACGGACAACCGATATGGAAATGTTGAGTTCCACAGTTGTGCCTGTGCAGTCCATGGATACAGCAAGTTTAGCCGCTGGTGGGGGCAGTACTCCAGGCGATGCAGCGATTATGCGCGTTGTCGGCGATCTTTCTGATGAACTACGTCGCTCCATTGATTTCTACACTAGTCAATCCCCTGGATCTGATGTTGTGCAACTTTTAATTGCTGGCCCTGGTGCTTGCATCGGTCAGTTAAATGAATTTTTTAGTCAGCGCCTCGGTATTGCGGCAAGCGCGATCGATCCTCTCACTGCAATGGGTGTAAGCGTTGATTATGACATTCCCATATACGATCGCATGGCTATGTCGATATCTTTAGGCTTAGGTTTAAGGGAGGTCTAATAAAATGTATACACTTGATATCAATTTTTTAAGCGATCGCACTGCTGCTGAATCTCAGTCAGTAGAACGTGTACCGATCGCTGATTCTCAGTTTTTAATCTATGGTGGAGCCGTAGCTGTCGGTCTACTTGCTCTGGTTGGCGGTGCATTTTTATATCTAAACTCCACTTATGAAGGAATACAGCAAGAACTCGCCTCTCTGACTGCCACAGAATCACAGCTAAATGACAAGCTGAAAGTTCTAGAAGGTCAAGAAAAGCAATTGCAAGAAGTGCAAGGTAGAACCAATCAACTTTTGACTCTATTTGTTGGTAACTTTCCTGTTAGTGCTATCGCTGATGACATTAGGAAACGTACTCCCATTACGATTCAAATTAACTCCCTCACTCAAGTATCTGTTGCGGCAGATGCATCACCAAATTCTAGTCAATCATCATCGACTGTGAATCTAGATGGAAAAGCCACTAACTACAACGAGTTAAACGACTATCTCTTGTTGCTAAAAGCATCTCCTCTCATCAATGGTGAGAAGACAAAGCTAGTTTCATCAACTCTGCAAACAGCGACTGCTGATAAAAACTTTACATTGGTTAACTTTCAAATTCAAACAGCTGTTACATCAAAAAGCCCTGCTGAGTTGTTGCCTGAACTTCAAAGAACGGGAGCAGATGGTTTAGTTGCTCGAGTCAATCTATTAAGACAACAAGGAGTAATCAAATAAAATGACAAATGTTGGCTCTGTTTCAAGAAGTGAAGATGTTGGCGCAGGTGGTTTATCGCTATTTGGTTTCACTTTCACTTCAAAGATTTTAGGAATTTTGATCGGGGTTGCCGGAATTGGACTCGCTGCTTATGCGACTACATCCTATGTAACTCCACTTTGGGATCAAGTTCAGCAAGGACAAGCAAGTATTGCTACTAAAAAAGCTGGGCTTGCAGCTCTCGAACAGAAGGTCGCTGGCAAGGGAAATATTGTTCAAAAAATTGAAGAAGCAAATAAGCAAAATTCATTTGTTCTCTCTCTTTTACCAAATGTCGATAATATTGACACACTAATGCGCGATATTCAGGATCAAGTGCCTAAGACGATTACGATCGCTTTGCCGCCAGATTTTGCCTATGAATTAGCAGGAACGATGCGAGTTTTCCAACCTGCACCACCTGTTAAAGGAACACAATATACTAAGTATTCTTTTACAATTGGCTTTGATGGCAAGTTTGAAGATGTTTTAAATACAATTCAAAAAATTGAGCGTTTGAAACCCCTGCTGATCGTTAAAAACTTAGCCTTAACCAAAAAAACTCTTCCTACCGACAAGTTTAAGTTCTCTCGTCCGATCGCGCCCGGAAAAGAAAAAGAGATTCTCGACAGTTTGCCGCCGCTAATCGGCGCAGATTTTGTCTTAGAAGCTTTTGTTCCTTTAACTGCCGCTGAGCTTAAAGCCGCCGCTGTTCCTGCCGCAGTGCCACCAAAATAATATGGCTCAATTAGTTAAGAAATAAATTTTTAGCGAAAAACTAGAATCACTTTTAACTTACTGAAAGATTAGCCCCCTGAAAAAGGGTTTAGTTTTTCAGCTACACAGTTTATGGCAAAGTCAGTTCAGCGATTATCAAGTAAAGACTAAAGTTAATTTTTGCTTTTTCGATTTAAAGTTGACAAAATATGGTAGACTCTCGACCCATAATCATGTCAATTTTGTCTTGGTTGTGTCGTTTGTCTAGTTAGGGCTTGTTCAAGTTTTACAAGTTTTCTAGAAATTTAAGCGTATTGAGTTCCGTGAGGAGTCAGAGGAGTGTAATTATGAATGCGAAATTAAATGGAAAATCTTTGGCTTGCTGGCTTCTAATAGCAGTGAGTTGCCCTCAGGTATTGACGATCGCCCCGAGCCAAGCTCAAAGCAAAAGTCCAATATCAGCAAATCAAACTGATACGATCGCGGTTGCGAGTCGGATTACCGATATTAACAGCAGTGTCACAGGCGATCGCCTGAATGTGACATTAAATTTTGCTAGTAGCGATCGCCCTCAAGTCACTTATACCCGTCAAGGTAAGTCATGGGTAGCGTTACTAAATGGTGCACAGTTACAGCTTGGCAGCGGTAATGCTAGTTATACACAAGCCAATCCCGCGCCTGGAATCACTGCGATCGAAGCTACTCAATATGCGGCAAATAAAGTCCAAGTCCGTGTAACAGCATCAAATCCAGAGATGCTTAAGGAACTGATTAAGCGTCAAGATACTGGCGATAGTTTAGTATTTAGCCTAGAGATGCAGCCCTCAGCAAATCAAGCTAGTTCTATCTCTTCAGCGAATGCTCCCGAATCCAAGGTTCTAAGCAGTCAGAATTCAACTGAATCCGATAAGGTTCTCACTGCCCAAAATACAACTGCAACACCTTCTTCTCTAAGCCAAGCATTATTTGAACCTAAGGTTACGATTACTTCACCTGATGGAAAAACTCGCGTCGCTCAAAGTACTTCACCAAATAGCACTCCACCACCTGTTGCTAATCCTGTAACTCCACAGTTACAAGGTCGTGTCCCTGGAGTTGTGCCACCTTTTATCCGCCTCAAAACTCCACCTGTTGGTGACATTGCTACAACAACGGCTAAGCTTCGCCCCGATATTATTGATCTTGGTACGGCTGAGCGTGTACCGAGAATTACTTTGCGTGATGCTCCTGCGATCGAGGTTTTGACTTTGATCGGTCGGGTGGCAGGTTTAAGTGTTGTTTCCGCTGAAGCTCCCTCTACTACTGGCACTACTGGCACTGCAACAACTGGAGTAGTCAGAGGCTTGCAACAGCCAGTTAGTCTGTCTATCGAGAATGAAACTGCTCAAGATGTGTTTAACAATGTTTTGAGAATCTCTGGCTTAGAAGCAAACCGTATCGGTCAAACAATTTTTGTGGCAACTAAGCTTCCTGTAACTCTCAAAAACCTAGTTACTAAAAGCTATCGTCTCAACCAAATTTCAGTTGGGGAAGCATCAGCTTATCTACTTGGGTTAGGAGCTTCGCGGATTGTTAATCGGCAACGTCCTATTCCAGGTGCTACAGCCGCCGCAATTTCTTCAGGAGGAACTGTTGTCAACACACCAGTAGAAACTATACCAACTTTGGAAGTCATTACAGTTACGGCTGAATCTGGAGCAACTCCCTTACTCAAAGGTTTACAAATAATTGCCGAGGAACGTTCTGGTTCAATTACTTTAATTGGAACTCCTCAACAAGT
>JAYVVP010000433.1:0-2445 GCA_043786935.1 Pseudanabaena sp.
AATGAATCTGTGCAGCGATTCTCTTGGTTTTCTTGGTTTTCTTGATTAGGAGCGAGAGATTCTTCTTGAAATGACTTTTGTAAGAGAGCTAAGGCTTCATCAGTGGGATTTAGCTTTAGCATTCCATTTGTCAAAATAGTTACTAAAGCAATCTCATAAAATTCTACATTTAGGGTCTGGAACCAGTCAGCGTCAAAGGGATTATTACATACCTGATACAAAATTGATTCTAAGGTGATTTTCTGTTGGGAATAGCCATATCGATAGAAGTCATCAAACTGCTTTCCCACAAATTCATTATCTTGGCGATAAATACCAATCCTGACCTCGCGAATAAACTGCGATTCACTTGTGAAACTGCGTGAGTCAGATCTGTAGGATGGCACTGGAATTTTGGCTTCAATCGCACTGACAATCTGCTCAAATCGTCCTGCTTGGATAGCATCACGCACCGCAATATTCACTAAAAAAGAATTGCATTGTGGATTTTGAGAACGCTCTTGAGTAAGTAAGTTTAATTGCAAAAAACGATCAACATATCCCTTTAAACTTACAGCCGTAAAATGCTGATTACCTTTATCCTTAAGCCCCATTTGCAGTAAGCAGTCAAAAAACAAGCTGCGATTAACTGGCTCATAAGCGATCGCAAATACCTGAATCATCTGTCGTTCTGATGAGGACAAGTTGCGATAGCTCGTTGTCAAATTTTCATAAAGTTTGGCAGAATCAGCTTGAAAATCGGGCATAGCAAAGTTTATATAGTGAAATTTGTAGTGAAATCTGCGATTATTGTAATAAATATATTGGTCAATTCTATCGTTAATTGCTTATATAGCTATGGGCAGTATCAAACCTATAAGTCAGAAGAGGCGAGAAGCACTCCATATTCTAGACTTAAAATCCTATCATCTATCTATCCATATTGACATACTCCCCCGTCTCCCTGCGCTACCGTGTACACACAAGTCGGTAGTGAGGCAAAATCTAACCAAGGGAAATAGCCTCCAAGCGTTGTAGACTATTAACAGTATTGGGATACCAAGAGGACGTTGAGAGTGATAACCAGACCAGCCACCGAGACGAGCAATAATTCAAGTCGCCCAAGGTAAAGATAGTCGAGGATAAGGATTTTTTTGCTTCTCAGTATCACCTTGCAGAGTCGGTTCAATATCAGATAAGCGCTGTAATTGGGTATCAGAGAAAGCCATAGAAGCGGAAAGTTGAGGGCTTTCGCGTCCCTCGACTATTTGCAAAGTGCGAACTGCGACAGACAAGGCTAAAACGGTAAGCTTTTTAATTGCCTCGGGAGACTCTAACTAAGTCGATTCAATATCTAAGCTAGCAAGTTTGAGAGTAGCAAAAAGCTGCTCAATTTTTAAACTTGGGTCTTGTCTGAGATGCTGTAAAACTTTCTGACCAATTAAACTGTTCGCAGGTTATAAATTATCAGAGTTGTCATAAAACTGATAGGGAATATCAAACTCTTGGAGAAAATGTTGCACGAACTTTAGATCATTCCAACGATGCGCTAGTACTGCAATTTCGGTAGGCTTTACCCCTTTATTGACAATCAAATCTCTGATTTTTTAGGCTATCCATTAAGAAGCACGATAAAAATGCGAATATTCTCTCCATAAAACTTCACCTTTGCCATCATTGCGATGAGCATAAATTTTTTCACCAGTTTGATTAATTTGATTGTTGGGGATCGCCTGATCAATAAAGGCATTAGTGAAATCAACGATCGCAGGCAAAGATCGGTAATTTGCAAACAAACATCTTTCAGGTTGCTCTTGAATAGCCCAATCTTTACGAAACTCATTGATAAATTTATTGCTACTACCCGCAAACTCAAATAAATTTTGATTTGGATCTCCCACTGCCACCAAAAAGCTATCCTGTTATTCTTCTTGATCGCTATCTCTAACAGAATTACCCAGAAGCTTAACGATTTGGTACTGCAACTCATTAATATCTTGATATTCATCAACCAAAATATACTGATATTCAGTAACATTTTCTTCAATATAGGCGATCGCCCCTTTCACTATTCATAAACCCGATTGCCTATTTCTCCCAACATCAAACAGCGATCGCGCGTCATCCTGAGATTTTTGCGCGAGTTTGTATTGACAACGTAAATATACTTTGGTTAAGATTCGATATTGTGGATGTATATTTTGTACTGAACGGATTAAATTTATTTGGAATGAAGAGAAGGCTCGAATTAATCCTGTTAATCATTATGGTGTGACATTTCAGCAAGCTGCTGAAGCCTTTTTTTATCCATTTTTAGTAGTAGTTGATGGGAGCCGTAATGATGAGGAGCGAGACCCTGTGATTGGTTTAGCTAAGTAACCATGCAGAATCATTTACACACAATCATATTAATGGGAAGATTCTAAGAATCACCATATCTGATCTAATTGCTATGAGACTAATAGC
>JAYVVP010000434.1:0-2445 GCA_043786935.1 Pseudanabaena sp.
GTCACATTTTCGGCGATCGAACAAAAGTTACCAATTGTTAAAGTTGTGCCCTGATGCCAATCCTTGACAATTGGGGCACCATAAGTATACTTTCCAACTGAATATTTAGTGTATATAGAAAAATTTCGCGTATAAGGTAAGCTAATTTTATATATTTGCGCTTTCTCTAAGATTACCTCTGCTGCTGCTTGATGAAGCTCAATTGCTTCAAACGCATCAACTAAAGCATCATAATTTTCAGTAGATCGATCGCCTAAATCGATTGATTGTCTGAACGCGTCGATCGCCTCTTCAAAGTTTCTCGTGGCAAAATATATATATCCAGCAGTTTTGTACAATTCTGCTCGATCTGGATCGATGAAAATGGCTTGAGCGATCGAGTCAATCGCTAATTCATTATTGCCAGTTTGATGATACAGATATCCTAACAAATTGAGGACTTTACAATTATGAGGATCTGTATTTAGAATTTTCAGATACAACTCTTCAGCTTCAGCTAGCCGACCTAAATTGTGAGTAGCTAATGCTGTCTCGACGAGATTATCGATGGGGTGAATATTCAAACTTTCATTCATATTAGCGTCGTGATTATTAGTCCTGTTTCTAGCTTGCCCACTTTCAAGGGATTGATAACGCTACATAGCTTTAAATTAAGGGTTCACCAAGGTGTAAGAATCAACTTTTTTTTAATATAATGTGCTTTTTTGTACAGGGCGGGGAACTATAACAGTGAGATGCGATCGAGTATTGTCTATTTTTCCCTCGATCGAGAATTCCTATGCAAGATAAAAGTCAACTCCTCAGTCAAGAGAAGACCCATCGGCAAGATCGAGATAACTTGCTATCTATAGAAAATTTGAATAATGTAGAGCCGTATACATTACCTAGCCTGGGTGGGCAAATTGTAGATCGCTCCATTGGTAGCGACTTCAAGCCGCGCATTTATTATACAAAGCCCTCAATTACTGAATTAGAAGTCACCTACGCTACTGACGCGGCGCGTAACGGTTGGGGCGACCGATGTTATGAATACATCACTCGCTTTGAAGAGGCATTTAAAGCTCATCTGGGTGTGAAATATGCGATTGCTACTTCAAGTTGTACGGGTGCCTTACACATGGGTATGGCAGCTCTAGGCATTGGCGCGGGTGATGAAGTCATCTTGGCAGATACCAACTGGATTGCTACTGCTGCTCCGATCGTTCATCTAAGTGCAACGCCTGTCTTTGTCGATATTTTGGCTGATACTTGGTGTATCGATCCAGCATTAGTTGAAGCCGCAATTACGCCCCGTACCAAAGCAATTATCGCTGTTCATTTATATGGTAATTTGTGCGATATGGATCGTCTGCTTACCATTGGCGATAAGTACGGGATTCCAATCATCGAAGATTCAGCAGAAGCAATTGGCTCTATTTATCACAGTAAGCGGGCTGGGAGTATGGGCAAGTTTGGTAGTTTCTCTTTTCATGGTACCAAGACAATTACTACTGGCGAAGGTGGAATGTTCGTTACTGATGATGTCGAGCTTTATGAAACTGTACTTACCCTTTCCAATCATGGACGTGCTAAAGGACAAACTAAACAGTTTTGGGCAGATACGATCGGATTTAAATATAAGATGTCCAATATTCAAGCGGCAATTGGTTGTGCTCAGATCGAGAGAATCGATGAACTGATCGATCGAAAGCGGGATATCCTCAAATACTATCGGCAACATTTAGCCTGTCTCCCTGGTATATCTATGAATCCAGAATCAGCAGGTACGATAAACGGTGCTTGGATGCCGACAGCAGTATTTAGTAGAGAAACAGGCATTACCCATAATGTAATTCAAACTGCATTGTGTTCTGAAAACATTGATGCACGGGTATTCTTTCATCCCCTGTCTAGCCTACCAATGTTTGAAGATCGAAGAACCAACTTTAATGCGTGGGATATTCCCAATCGGGCGATCAATTTACCAAGTTTTCACGATATGAGTGAGCGAGAGCTATCGACTATTACCAATTTCTTTACTAATTTATATTAGACATGAAAACTTTCATAGAAAATATTGTCACTGAAAGAATTAAAATAGAGATACCAATTCTCAATACGGGAACAGCGTCAGAAATCGGGTATTTATCTCCAGTTACGTTATCTACGGCTGAAAATTCCGAGATCGTTATAAAAATGACTAACTGGCGGAATAAAAATTCTGCCAGATTTTTAACTAGATTTACTGCTACACATGAACGTACAAAAAAATGGCTGCAAGACTCAATCTTAACAGATCCAAATAGACTCTTATTTCTAATGTATGCTAAAGATAATGAGACATCTTCTGCACATAAATTAATTGGACACTTAGGATTTTTTAACTTAACTGACATTTCCGCAGAAGGAGATGCAATCATTCGAGGTGAGCATGGTGGTGGTATAGATTTTGTCAAGTATGCAGCC
>JAYVVP010000435.1:0-18282 GCA_043786935.1 Pseudanabaena sp.
GGACAATTCAGCCAATTGAGAAACTAGGGCAAATTTGTCGGAATGCTAATGTCTTATTCCATACCGATGCTGTCCAAGCGATCAGCAAAATGCCAATTGATGTCCAAGCCTTACCAATTGATTTGCTTTCCATCTCAGCACATAAGTTTTACGGGACACAGGGGATCGGCGCACTTTATATCAACCCTCTGACCACCCAAAAGCGATCGCTGATCCCGTTAATCTTAGGCGGTGGACAAGAACGCAATTACCGTTCAGGAACTCAGGCAGTTGCCGCGATCGCTGGACTCGGGTTAGCCGCTGAACTCGCCGAGAAAGAATTATCTTCAGAATCTGAACGGTTGAGCAAGTTGCGCGATCGCTTGTATTCCTTACTTGAAGATATTCCCGATCTGATTTGTACGGGACTAATAGGAGCACAACGATTACCCCACCATCTCAGCTTTTATCACAAGCATATCGATGGACGACGCATTGTCCGTGAAATGAACTATGCGGGTATTGCTATAAGTTCTGGCTCTGCTTGTAGTAGCGGTGCGATCGAACCAAGTCAAATCTTGTTGGAGATGGGATATTCGGACATGGAAGCTAGAAATAGCATCCGTTTAACTCTTGGCAAATCAAACACTGAAGCCGATATTGAATGGACGGCTTTAGTGATGCATCAAATATTCTCTTGAAAACTCTTAAAAGCCTAGTGACTGCACTAAGCATAGCCTCTAAGTTTTTTAGGGAACAACCAGCACGGGACAAGGTGAAAGATTAATCACTTTTTGACTAACACTATTACCATCGGGATGCTCTTCAGTAAGACTCATTCCTCGCGAACCCATCACAATTAAATCTGCATTAATCTCATCAGCAAAATCACAAATTATAAACGCTGCCTTGCCCTCAGCAAGTTTAGTTTTAACTGCAATGCCAACTTGATCAAAGTAAGCCTCTACTTCTTTAATCAAATCCTGAGATGACTCGCGATCGCCTTCAGTGGCATCAGGCTCAGTAACCGATAGTAGATATAGCGAAGCCTGATACTTTTGAACCAGATCGATAGCTACGGCTACAGCTTGGCTGGTTTCTTGGCTTCTGTTTAAAGGAAATAAAACAGTTTTAAACATAATTCCTACCTAATACTGTAATTCCTTGATCAGATTTTGGATTTGAGAAAATTTTTATTTTCTACACAACCCATTTTAATAATTAAGAGAGCCTCTAAATATTTAAATTTCTTAATTTCTTAATTTATATTGAGCGCCATAATGTTTAAAATAAACCAAAAGTCAGATAGTTCAAATATATAGAAGGGTGAGCCTTTGCTATCTGGGTGAGATTAAACTTATGTCTTTACAATCCAACTTGAATAATTTATCTGAAGAATCTTCTGCTAAACCACTATCAGAAGAGCCACAACAAGAAAAGATTACACTTTGGGGCGAGATCGGCAAGGGTTGGCATTGGGCTGTGTTTATCTGGAAAATGATGGGCAGTTTTGGGGGGATCGGCTCGTTGTTAAATTCTATAAAGCGAACAGCCATCATGTTAATTAAACGTTCATTAATTCAATTGCAAGCTAACCAACGTCAACAAGATTAAGACGTAAATCCCATAAATTGAACTATAAAGTGAATTTGTAAAGCCAGAAATGTAGAGAACAGTACTTAGCGCCGCCTTCTACTTTCTGGTTTTTAAACAGCAGACGATACTACATCAGTGCTAACATTGCGTGATATATAACGGAAAAAAGTCAAAACGGAAGAAGATTATAGATGGATGCCGTAACAAAAACCATCCCTTTTTATGGCAGGGAAATTAATTTAAGAATTGGCACGTTTGCACCTCAAGCTGGCGGCTCAGTATTAGTCCAGTGTGGTGAAACTGCAATATTAGTCACAGCGACCAGAGGTCCTGCTCGTGACGGCGTAGATTTTGTACCACTCCTTGTTGATTATGAAGAGCGCTTATATGCGGCAGGTCGTATCCCTGGCGGATTCTTGCGTCGTGAAGGTAGACCCCCTGAAAAGGCAACTCTTACTTGTCGCCTGATTGATCGCCCCATGCGTCCTCTGTTCCCTAGTTGGCTGCGTGATGATGTGCAGATTGTCGCTACGACTATGGCGATCGATGAAAAAGTACCGCCTGATGTTTTAGCCGTGACTGGCGCATCGATCGCAGCCCTACTTGCAGGACTGCCTTTTATGGGACCAATGGCGGGTGTGCGCGTTGGTTTAGTGGGCGATGAATTTATCATCAATCCTACCTATGCGGAAGTTGAAGCAGGTGACCTTGACTTAGTGGTTGCAGGTACTGCGGAAGGGATCATCATGGTTGAGGCTGGTGCTAATCAGTTACCCGAAGCTGACATGATTGAGGCGATCGACTTTGGCTATGAAGCAGTATTAGAACTGATCAAAGCTCAAATCGATTTGCTGAAAGAGTTAGGGATCGCCCTGCCAGAAATCATCACGCCCGAAATCGATCTCACTTTAGAGAACTTTATTGCCAATACCGTAAAAGACAAAGTTGCTCAAGTGGTGGCTAGTTGCGAAAAGGATCGTAGTGTCAGAGATGCTGCGCTTGATGCGATTAAAGCTGAACTTTTAGCCGCGATCGCTGCTTTGCCTGATGAAGATCCTGTGAAAATGGGAGCCGATAAGAAGGTAATCAGCGCCACTTACAAAGAGCTAACCAAAAAGCTAATGCGATCGCAGGTGATCGAGCAAAGCATACGCATTGACGGACGCAAACTTGATGAAGTGCGCCCAATTTGGACAGAAGTAGGCGTAATTCCTCGCGTACATGGCAGTGGCTTATTCAATCGTGGATTAACTCAAGTACTGTCGATCGCTACTCTTGGTACACCAGGAGATGCACAGGAAATGGACGATCTGCATCCTGACTCTAAAAAGCGTTATATGCACCATTACAACTTCCCCCCTTATTCAGTGGGTGAAGCCAGACCAATGCGATCGGCTGGTCGTCGTGAAATTGGTCACGGAGCTTTAGCTGAACGTGCTCTTTTACCAGTACTACCATCCAAAGCTGAATTTCCTTACGTTCTCCGTGTAGTATCAGAAGTTTTGTCTTCCAATGGCTCGACCTCAATGGGTTCAGTCTGTGGCTCGACTCTAGCGCTTATGGATGCGGGTGTACCGATTACCAAACCCGTAAGTGGTGTAGCAATGGGCTTGATCAAAGAAGGCGACGAGGTTCGCATTCTTACTGACATTCAAGGCATTGAAGATTTCCTTGGTGACATGGACTTCAAGGTTGCAGGTACTGACACAGGTATCACGGCTCTGCAAATGGATATGAAGATTACTAGCATCTCCATGGATACGGTTCGGGCAGCAGTGATGCAAGCCAAAACTGGACGCGCTCATATCATGGAGAAAATGTTGGAATTGCTCCCTGAGCCAAGGCAACAACTATCGCCAAATGCTCCACGCTTACTGACAATTCGCATCGATCCTGAACAAATCGGGATGATCATTGGGCCAGGTGGTAAAAATATCAAAGGCATCACTGAAGAAACAGGTGCCAAGATCGACATTGAAGACGATGGTACGGTCATGATTTCTTCAATGAGTGGTGAAGGCGCTCTCAGAGCTAAGCGCATCATCGAAAATATGACTCGTCGAGTTGGTGCTGGTGATGTATACCTTGGTCGAGTGACGCGAATTATCCCGATTGGTGCATTCGTAGAGTTCTTACCAGGCAAAGAAGGCATGGTGCACATTTCACAACTTGCTGAAGGTCGGGTTGGTAAAGTTGAAGACGAAGTTGCTGTTGGCGATGAAGTCTTGATTAAAATCCGCGAAGTTGACAATCGCGGGCGCTTTAACTTAACTCGGTTGGGCATTCACCCTGACGAAGCCGCTGCTGCTCGTGCTGCCGCAGAAGCTTCTGCTAACGAATAATTTTCCTAAAAAAGGGGTGAGTACGCTAAGTGTACTCACCCTTTTTTTAATTAGAAAGCATTTAGGGGTTTGTGAAAGTAATGATTGTTAAAGAATTAGAACGCATTGAAGCAACCGATCCATTGTCACAAGCGGGATTCCGTGCTGAATCTCAGTTAGCTTTTTATCTCAAGCGTGACTTTAAAGACGATCCACTATTTCTGATTTTTAATAATTTACGTTTTGAAAAAGCGGGGGACGCTTGCCAGATTGATCATTTGGTATTACATCGATATGGAATGATCATCATCGAGAGTAAAAGCGTTACTACTCGTGTTGAAGTGAATGAACTTGGTGAGTGGAAGCGCTGGTTTAATAATGCTTGGCAAGGAATGCCTTCACCCATTTTGCAAGCTCAGAGACAGGGAAAGTTTATTAAAGATTATTTAGAGGCTAATGTTGAGACACTGCTGAACAAGAAATTTTTTGGCAATCAAGCGCATTTTGCAAAGATGCCAATTGATATATTGGTGGCAATTTCCGATTCTGGCATCATTAATCGCCCAAAAAATGACAAGTTAAATAATGTGTGCAAAGCTGATCAAATCCCTGATAAGGTCAGAGAAATAGTGTCTGAATATCGAAAAATTGATGGCTTGCTAAGCTTTAGCTTAAAATCTGCCTATCTATTTGATATGGATGAAGTTCCAAGAGTCAGTGATTTTTTGTTGGCAAATCATAATCCATCAAAGGTTAAGGCTTCGTTGACTAATGTGAATAGTACGCGAGTAAACTCTCCTTCTGCCAATTTACCAGTAGTTGAAAATCCTTCAATCTCTAAACCGATCGCCACAGCCAAACCAGCAGCACTACTGAAAAAGATTATTCCCGTCACTCCAAACGATCATCAGAAATCAGACATTAGCCATAAGCCAGTAGTTAAAACCGTAAAGCCGACTTCAACAAACACTTGCTCTCATTGCCAAAGTCAAAATCTATCGATCACGTATGTTCACAGTTACTTCTTTAAATGTAACGATTGCGATAAAAATACGGCAATCAAAAATATTTGTCCTGTCTGTGGAGATCGCGCCAAGCTTAGAAAAAGCAGTTTGCAGTTCTTTAGTGAATGCGAAAAATGTAGTAATTCTCAGTTATTTCATACTAATCCCTTGACAAATAGGTGATCAAAATGAGCATAACAACTCCTATAAAAGCGATCGCCCTTAGCGCTGGCAGTCGGATTAGCATTCCAAACTTGACATGGCAAGACTTTGAACAAATTCTTTTAGATGCAGGTGAAAGGCGTAACACCCGCATGACTTACTACAAAGGTACTCTAGAAATTATGTCGCCCCTTGCTCTACACGAACGTCCGCATCGGATCATTGCCGATATTGTGAAAACCATCTTAGAAATGCAAGAGCGCGACTGGGAGGACTTCGGTTCGACTACGTTTAAACGTCCAGATATCGCAGGAGTTGAGCCAGATACTTGCTTTTATGTTCAAAATGCTGAACTTGTGCGCGATTGTACCAACATGAACTTAGCGATCTATCCGCCGCCAGATTTAGCAATCGAATCAGATGTGACTTCAAAAACTGCGCTTAATGCTTACGTATCAATCCTTGTACCTGAAGTCTGGATTTATAGCGATCGCAGATTAGCCATTCATATTCTTCAAGGCGATCATTACATTCAAACAGACACCAGCTTATTGTTTCCAAATTTACCCTTAACTGAGTTGATTCCTTCTTTAGTAGAGCAAGCTATCAAACTCGGCACTAGTCGAATGCTCCGCTCTCTAAAATCCCAGTTAAAAGCAATGCTGTGAATTATGTAAAACCCTTATGCTCCAGTTAGAGATGAGCCAATACCTTGAAAGAATATCCATGACAAAAAGAAATTGCTAACAAATATGGCAAGTAAAGCGGTGACAACGGCTGTGGTGGTAGCTACCCCTACACCCTTTGCTCCACCTGTAGTTGTTAAGCCCCATGTTGTACCGATCGCCGATATTAAAACTCCAAAGACGCTTGATTTGATTAGGGCGGCAATTAAATCCCAAGGTTTAAGCAAGCTTTGTACAGAATTGAGAAACATAGTCGATGGGATCGCATAGGTAGCCTGAGCTAGGAATAAAGCCCCAGCCATACCTGTTAAAAATCCTAAAATAGTTAAAATTGGTAACATCAATAAACAAGCGATCGCCCTAGGAGTGGCTAAATAATCCACAGGATTTGTGCGTAACATATAGAGCGCATCGATTTGCTCGGTTACTTGCATTGTGCCAATTTCGGCGGCAAAAGCCGAACCAACTCGCCCTGCAATAATTACTGCTGTGAGGACAGGGATTAACTCGCGGGCTAGGGCGATCGCTAAAATCCCACCAATCGCTTGTTGAGCGCCGAAGTTAATAAATTCTCTTGCTACTTGAATTGTCAATACAGCACCGACAAAAGCAGCTGTAATCAAAGTTATGAGCAGTGACTCTGTCCCTACCATTGACATTTGCTCAAGGGTATTGCGCCAGTGAAAACGTCGATAAATCAAAACATGGGTGATGATTTGTCCGATGAGTAGAAAACTTTTCCCCAGCTTAATTAGCCAACCACCAAAATTTCCCATGCTCTAACTTTCCTATTTCTTTCAGACAAGCCATAAACAATCTTTGTTGTTCATCGTAACCTTGTACTGAATTATTGTATGAAATCTAAATAATTTAGCGGCAACTCTTTAATAGGGATTATCCAAACTCTACTGTTTTGGGTAAAGATAGAGCGTCCAATTGCAGGGCTGTTGAAGCTCACTAAACTTACCCGTTACCAAGTACAAGAGAGCCAGACGAGTACGAAAAAATCCGATCACTAAAAAGTAGCCTTCAGGAGTTGTTGCACCATATTTAAGCCCATCGGTAGGCGTAATGTCCCAAGGGGTATCAGTGCCTTTGACCAACAGTTGAGAACGATAATAGATGTCTTGATATTGCAAAGGTAAAGCAAATATGGCATAAACATTATGCTCACCCCGCCAAGGTTCGACCACAATCTTAGTAGGGTGAAATTGCAAGCTCTTTGAATTACCTTCTGAATTGCCTTTTGAATTATTTTGTATTTCTGTCATAGCTGGACATAGGTAAGGATTTGTAGACATAGACTGAAAAATCGTTATGAACAGAAACACTACCGCTACAACCCCAATCGCAGCTACTAATAATTTAGGTTGAGAAATACGCCATCTTTTCATCGACAAGGTTCAAGGCGATTTAATAGTAAAGCGATCGCATCGATATATTGCTGAGTTTCTCTATTTGGGAGATTGCTATTATTAATCATAATACTGAAAATAACTTCACTATAATTTTGAGGTTGGGCATATCCTGACATCGCGATCGCGCTAGTTAATGTGCCAGTTTTTGCTTGAAGTAATCCTTGAGTTGCAGTATTTTTAAATCGATTTGTCAATGTGCCATCAACACCTGCGATCGCTAAAGATTTACGGAAATATTGATTTATAGAGCGATCGCTAGCAACAGTTTGCAAAAGTTTCACGATCGCTCTTGGAGTAGTTAAATTTTGGCGCGATAGTCCAGAGCCATCGGCAAGAGATACTGTCGCAGTGGGAATATTTACAGCTTGCAGATATTTATCAATGGCAAGCATACCGCCACTTACATTGTCATCAGGCGTAATTTCATGAAAGCGATCGCCTAAAGCTCTGAGTAACAATTCGGCATAGAGATTATTGCTGTCTTTGTTAGTGGTAATGATTAGTTCAGAAAGCGGTGGTGATAAAGCAATTGCTAAATCTTGGGTTGGTGGAAGCCTGCTAGAAATGTTGGTAGTTGACGAAATTTCAATACCTTGGATGGCTAACTCTTGACGCAATCGATCCAAAAAATTGGCTTCAGGATAAGAAATTGCCACGCCGCCTAATTCTGGTGGAGAATTTTCAGAAATTTGTCCGCTTATAATCAAAACTTTTTGACCATAGGGACGCACAACTTTCAAATCATATTCAGACAGACTATCCTTAGCGTCAGCAGTAACTGTAATCGATTGATTTTCCACGCGCCAATCTCTAGCCAAGGTAGGATTTTCCCATTCAAATATTGCAGGGCTACCAATTTTGGCAGGACGGATTGTCCAATTTAAGGCATTTTCATCAATCGTAAATGGTGAAGCGATCGCTGCATAATATTCTTGTAAGTCTTGCCATTCCCAACTGCCCGCAATTTCGGCACCTTTACGAGATGTCAATGCCCAAAGTCCACCATTAATACGCTTTACACCTTTATTCTTAAGTTGGGTTACCAAAGATTTTAAACCAGTCGCCGAGCGAAAACTAGGATCGCCTGAACCAAATAGCCATAGCCCATTTTCGAGGGTTCCTTGAGCATTAGGTAAATTTTTCGACATTAAGCGAGTGGCAAATCGATAATCTGCACCTAAAGTTTTTAAAGCGATCGCAGTTGTAAATAGTTTGACATTTGAGGCAGGAATGAAATAGCGATCGCCATCAAGATTGGCTAGTATTTTAGGATTAGGCTCATTGGTTTGCATGAATACCCCAACCCGCGCTGCTTGCAATCTTGGTGATTGAGCAATTTTTTCTACCTCTTGTTGCAATTGAGCAGAACATAAGCGATCGCTCTGCGCTTGAAGGGGAAATGTGGCAATTAGAGAAACTGTAACTAAAAATTTAGTAATCAAAAACTTGAGAACAAAGGGCATAATCTCTCTGTCCGTACTTATAAAATCCATAGATAAATCGTGTGTTCGCGATCGCCAACTTTAACTTTTTTGACTTGATTAGGCGGCAAATCCCCCAAATCATATTCGTAAGATACAATTCGCGTTCCAGATTTTAACTTAGGTAAAATTTCTGACCGCACCCGTAGATTTGCCTGTGGAAGAAGATATAGCGTAATTACGGTAGCATTACGTAAATCGGTTTTAAAAAGATCCTGCTTAATAAATTTAATTTGATCGCGAATTTGTGGTGCTTGAGCGATCGCTAATTTCATTTCTCGCTCAGATTCTCGAATTAATTCAGGATCAATCTCAATACCAATTGCCTTTGCCCCAAATCTCTGAGCAGCAGTGATAACGATTCGACCATCACCACTACCAAGATCATAAACTAGATCAGCTTGGCTCACTTTTGCCATTTCCAACATCTCAATCACAACCTTTTGAGGAGTCTGTAAATAGGGTGCATCGGGAATACGTTCTGGCTCAAAGGTCTTAGGATCTATGTTGGCAACCGATGGCAGTGGCGTATTTTCTAATGATTTATTTGGCGAAGATAAATTATTGCTAGATAAGAAACTGCAAGCCGCTAATGTTGATGATGTAACTACAGCTATTAAAATCAAGCGCAATAAATTTGCCATAGTTGGCTTTATCCAAAACCTAATTGTTGTAAAACCGCTGCTTGTGCTTCTGGTTGTTGACTATAAGCAAAGCCCCAAGGGGTATCAGGTGGTAGCATCGGCAACAATTTATCCAAAGCATACGGACTTCCATAGACAACTATTGCTTCTAATTGATGCTCAGCTAAGAGTTTTTGTAACAAAGTTAGAGTCCTTTCATGGAGATTGGTACTGCCTCGAAATGGATTGCCGCGACTAAAGATTTGGATAAATATATGGGCAAAACAATCGCAATGGAGATTACCTAAAGTCAATCCATCGGCAACAATTCGTTGATAACCATTGTTTTTTGGTAATAACACCGCAGGCGATCGCGAGTTGATAAACTCTCCACAAGTCAGTGGATCATCAACGATGATCAGATTGAGATAATCCTTGTCTAATCTTTCTTGATCTTTTGGAGATTGTAAATGTGGAATTGAGGAATAAACACTAATTGATTTTGTAGCGATCGCTTTAGCAATTTCTAAATTTGCAGGATTGCCCAGCTTACTTAAATCAGTGGGAATCCCACACACTTTTTGTTTTGCTTTCCAAATTCTTTCTACTGATTCCCGAATGCGATCGCGTGATATTTCTCCAGATTCCACTGCATTACAAACAGCCTGTATTGTGGCGATCGCATCAACTGGCATCAACAAAATATCTGCGCCTGCTTTTACTGCTTGCACAGCGATCTCTTCAGGGCTAGCCAAATTCGCGATGCCTGACATAATCAGCGCATCAGTCGTAATAATCCCTTCAAAACCTAATTCATTTCGCAAAATGCCTGTGAGAATCTGCGGTGATAAAGTCGCAATATTTTGAGGATCTAACTCTGGAATCAAAATATGGGCAGTCATGATCGCATCGACACCAGCCGCGATCGCATTGATAAAAGGAGGCAGCTCGACATCATTAAATCTTTGGCGATCGTGAAGAATCATTGGCGTTAGCAAATGCGAGTCAACCAAAGTATCTCCATGCCCTGGAAAATGTTTGGCTGTTGTTAGCACAGGATATTGCTTGGCTCCAGCGATAAATGCTCTGGTTGCGCCCATTACCTCCCCCACGGTAATCCCAAAGGCTCTTACATTGATTACAGGATTTTCAGGATTATTATTAACATCGACAATCGGCGCAAGTAACCAGTTTATGCCGATCGCCAGAGCCTCCTCAGCGGTAATCCGACCCATATCCTCCGCATATTTCATCGCTACCGACTGCAAAGCCATCGGCGGTGGAAACCATGTTGCCCCATCAAATCGCTGTCCCACCCCTTCTTCAATATCGGCAGCAATCAACAAAGGCACTTTTGCCCATAATTGCATCTGCTGTGTTTTTAAAGCAATTTCAGGCGCACTACCACCGAGCAAGATTACACCGCCAATTCCATATTCTCCGATCAGAGTTTGCAAGTCTGCTTTTGGTAATTCCCATTTTGGGTATTGAATCTGGTGATCGTACAGCATTCCGCAAGCACGAACTATGACCATTTGCGAGACTTGCTCAATAAGGCTAAGACGATCTATATCAGGCAGGTTGAACGGCGGCATAATTAACTAGTTCTAAAGTAATGCAGTAATGATGAGAGACATATCGCGCGATTCATCATCACTGGTTTTAAAACTCTAGCGCAAAATCTTTGCGTGTCATCGGTTGAGGTACTTCTAAACCTTCTCCGCCGATATATTTTAAAGGTTTGCCTTCAACGGACAAGTAGACTTTAGCATCAAGTTCTAAGCTTGTGGCCGTGTACAAAACTTGAATGATTCGTCCTTGCATTGAGGCTGAGCCGCCACCTTTGGTAAATTCTTTAGACAAATCTATGCGAATTTCCTTATTTTTTGCCGTTACCTTCAAGACTTTGGTATTTGCAGGAATAGCACTGTAAAGAGTTGATTCAGGTGGAGTCTCGGCAATCAAAGTATTTAGAACTGAGCTGATCGCCTCGTTATTGCTTTTAGCTTTGACCGTGATCGGGACTGCCATCAGCTTGTTTTTACTAGACTCGATCCAATACACAGCCAATTGTCCATCAACGGCTCGTGAGGCGGTTGGTGATTGAGTAATTTGATTGGTAGAAGTTGGCGCTGATACTTGAGGGTTAGGTTGTTGGGTAGTGGTAGTGGGTTGATTTAAAGTGCCATTGATCAGTACGGCTGTCGCAGAGCCACCAACTACAGCTGCTGCAATTAGCCCCAACCAAGTGACTTTGTTTAAAACTGGAAGTTTCATAATTTTCGCTCCTCAACGTTGTTGACTAAGTTAGCCTACACACTTGACGCAAACAAACGTGAAATAGCTCTTTTTCTATATTTTAGTTTTTAATCTGTCATAAGTATAGTTACAACAAATTAAGAGCAAGTGCAAAGTAACACTACTTAATTTAGACCTTAGCGATCGCAATAAATTTTTCGACTTTAGATAAATCTTTGTCACCTGCGGAAAGTTCGACGCAGCTTGATACATCTACTCCATTGGGGCTTACTAAGGCGATCGCCTTAGCAACATTTTCATGAGATAAACCGCCCGCTAACCACCACTGACAATCGGGACGAAAATCGCGCAGCATCTGCCAATCTAAGGTTTTGCCAGTGCCACCAGCCATTTGCGGATCGTAGGCATCAAGCAAAATCACATCAACTGCATCGCTAAAAAGTTTAGCTTGCTCTAAACCTGCCTGATCTTTAACTCGTAAAGCTTTGATGAGTTTTATATAGGGTTTGTTTTTCTCTAGATGCGATCGCATTTCGTAGCAAAACTCTGGCGATTCATCACCATGCAGTTGTACCGCGTTTAGTCCACCTAGCTCTAAAGTTTCGTATATTTCACTTGCACTGGCGTTGAGAAATACACCAACTAAATCCAAGCGATCGCTAAAACTTGTTAGATTAAAATTTGTGAGCTTAGAAGTGATTTGACCAATCGCTGCGGCACTGATATATCTTGGTGAAGACGGTACACAAATAAAGCCAAGCGCATTAGCTCCCATTTGCGCGATCGCCTGAGCTTGATCGAGTTTCGTAAGACCACAAATTTTGATATACATACACGAGGGAGCCATAAATCAGAGGGGACAAAAAACTTTCTATAACAGAGTATTCATCCTATCCAACAACTGCAACCACTCCCATGCATTACCCGCAGAAATTAGCCAAAAAAATTATTATGAAACTTTCTAAAGGATCGGCTGTTGTTATGGCGATCTTGATCGCTTGTTGTACCCCAGTCTTACCAGTCCGCGCAGCGTTATTTGATGGAGCTGTTGATCGATTACCATCATCCGTTGAGCGCGACTCCTTGCGTAAGGGACAAACAGTAGTCACAGGTGAACAAGGTAAATATGTAGCACGAGTGCTAGTCACCGCTTCCCCTCAAATAGTTTGGCAGACTCTGACTGACTATGCCAATCTCTATAAGTTTATTCCTAACATGACTTCTAGTAAAATCCTCGAAAGTCGTGGTAATCGCAAGGTGATTGAACAAATAGATTCGCGTCAAGTCTTCTTAATCTCGATCACTTCACGCACTAAACTTGCCATTCAAGAAACCGCTCAAAAACAGATTGATTTCCGTCTCATTGATGGCGATCTTGCCAAGATGGAAGGCTATTGGAAAATAGAACCAGTTTCTACAGCCCCACGCCGTCCGCCAACTCAAGTTTTGATTACTTACACTGTCAATGCTCAGCCTAACAGTTCTACTCCTGCTGATGCCTTTTATGGCATTTTTAAAGAATCTCTAGGTGATACATTGCAAGCTATCAAGAAGGAAATTAAAAGCAGAGGCTAGAGAGTCTATCGCGAACCAACTACAACTCTGACAGTTATAGCTGTAAAAGTTTTCGCAAACCCTCAGCGATCGCCTGTACTGGGGTGAGCAATTTCGCAGCTTTGCTAACAACATTGAGAATGCCATCGATCGCCATGCCAATTATGTCGCGATCGGCTTCTTTGTCGTTGGCAAGTTTGCCGATCTTATCAAGGTATTTCAAAGCTTTTTCTTTGTCGGGTTCTGCTAGTTCGTTAGATTCGCTGATTGCTTTTTGCAAGTCAGTAAGGAGATCGGCAAGTTTGGGCGCTTCGGGAGTGTCGCTATCACGAAGTTGTTGGATTGTGAGCGTGACAGTGCCGCTAATGTCACCACCTGCAACGGTTATGCCTGTCATGTTGCCACCAGCATTTAAAGAAATATTTTGATTTTTGTCAGACATGGGATCTCCTTGAATTTGTCCAATAATGATTCTATCGTTAGATTTGGTTGCTTGGATTTTCGCAATGTCTTTATAACCAGCAGATATTTCTTTTAGATCGGTAATGCGTTCATCCTTCTCGGCGGTGATGGCTTTTAAAGTACGGACTTCACCTTCTAAGTATGTGACTTTATGGTTTAAATCTCTGATTAGTTGATTGCCTTCAGGATGAAGATGATTGTAAATGTTATAAGACTCGGAAAAATCACCATGAAGTTTGCTCTTATCGGCATCAATATTAAGAACGTCATAGCTTCTTTTTAGAGCATCTTTACTTTGACCGAGAAATTTGGTTTGGTTGATTGATATTTCTACTTCAGGATTTTTGATAAGCATCTGCTGCATTGCATATTGAAAAGCGCTGAAGTTGATTTCATTCTTAAATAGAAAATCGAGTGTACTCGTAAACTCGCCAACTAAAAGTGCAAAGTCACCTTCGGCAAATTCTCCACTGGCAGGTTTACGTTCCTTTCCTGCTTCATCAATATAAACATAAGTACAGATGACATTCTCAAATTTGGTTTCAGGATTAATACCCCAATTGGCGATCCTTGTTCCTGTCAGAGTTGCGCCTGAGAAATCAGTTCTCAATGCTTGCGAATTGCGAAGGTCAGCATTAGTAAGTTTCGCTTCACGCAGATATGCACCATTAAAATTTGCATTGCAGAGAATGGCATCGACGAGATCGGCACTTTGTAAATATGCGTTGTGAAAGTCTAATGATGTATAGTTTTTATCTCTGCCTTTATCTGGATTACTGCATAAGTAGCGAACTTGAGCATCTTCTATATTCTTTGGCAACTTGCAAAGATAGAACGCTGCTCCTTGCCAATCAATCAAGTCAGAATTTGCATTTGTAAAGTCTGTAACTTGTAAGCGAGCATTAACAAACTTTGCCCCAGTACAATCTGAACCTCGAAAGTCTGTACCTGTTGCACTTATAATTGTTTTGATCAATTCTTTTAGTACATTCCTAACGACAAACAGGAAAAAAAGAGAAATAACGCTGTAAACAGTTTCTTCTAAGATTTTTCCTGAAAGAAAAGCATTATAAGCTTGAACCGCACCAGCACCAGCAAACGCAACTGCACCAGCAAATGCAACTGCACAAGCAATTATACTCGCACTTGCAACTACATCCTCAACCAATAATACTGCAACTGCACAAGCAATCATACTCGCACTCGCAACTGCAATTGCACCAGCAACCGTACTCGAAACCGCACCAGCATATGTACCCAAAACCAAATTCCTAAATACAACCGCCCCAGCAATAACCCCAGCAACAATACTAGCAACCGAAACTGAAATAAAAGTTATTAACTGCTTGTAACTCTTCCCAGTTTTTACACCTGTAAAATTTGCACCGATTAAGACTGCATCTCGAAAATCACAACCTCGCAGATCGGAATCTGTAAAATCAGCACCCGCTAAGTCCTTGCGCCCACGAAAGGATTGATTACGCAAGTCTTGCCCCACATAGGAATAAGCCATGAAATTTGTTGCAACTAACTAAAGTTTTAAAGCTGGGTTTTGCGGGTATTGAGATTGCGGTAAATATATCAGACTACCTAGTTTCAACTATGACAGATATTACATTTTTTATAGATGTGATTTCCCAATAAATTTGCTTAGAATATTGTTTGATAAATAATGCCAATATTATCGTGACTGAACTATCTCCCTCTCCTGAAATCCAATCAAGAGCGCTCGAATTGCGAAAGATTTTGCAAAGGGCTAGCTATGAATATTATGTGCTTGACGCTCCAGCGATGGAAGACTCAGTCTATGATGCGTTTTATCATGAATTGCAGAACCTTGAAGCAGAATATCCACAGCTAATCACAGTCGATAGTCCAACTCAGCGCGTAGGTGAAAGTCCTATAAGGTTTGTTTCAGTTCAGCATCATATTCCGCTTTATAGTTTAGAAAATGCTTTTACATCGAGTGATGTGACAACTTGGCAAGAGCGCTGTCAAAAGGGATTAGAAAAGCAAGAATTTTTAGATAGTATTTGCGAATTAAAAATTGATGGTTCAGCGATCGCCTTAACTTACGAGCATGGTGTGTTAGTGCGTGGCGCTACTAGAGGCGATGGAGTATCAGGGGAAGACATTACTCCAAATATTAAAACAATTCGCTCTATTCCCTTACGTCTAAATTTAGAAAACCCTCCCGAACATCTTGAAGTTAGAGGTGAAGCATTCTTACCGATCGCCGTATTTGATGAAATCAACCAAGAGCGATCGCAGCAAGGCGAAGCTCTGTTTGCTAATCCGCGTAACGCTGCCGCAGGAACTTTACGCCAACTGGATTCTCGGATTGTCGCCAAGCGTCGTCTTGATTTTTTTGCTTATACACTTCATCTTCCTTCTTCACTTAGAGATAAAAACAACCCGCAAAGTCAATGGGAAGCTCTCGAATTTTTACAAACAATTGGCTTTCGCGTAAATCCGAATAAGCAAATTTGTAAATCAATTCAGGAATTGCAAAACTATTATGAATATTGGTCAACAGAACGGCTAAAACTTTCCTACATGACCGATGGGATGGTGATTAAGCTCAATGCCTTCCCTCAACAAGAGCAACTCGGCTTCACTCAAAAAACTCCACGTTGGGCGATCGCTTGGAAGTATCCTGCCGAAGAAATGCCCACAATTATCGAAGCTGTTACCGTCCAAGTCGGACGTACAGGCACTCTTACACCCGTTGCCGAATTGCGTCCTGTCCTGCTTGCTGGCACAACCGTTTCACGAGCTACTCTCCACAATAGCGATCGCCTAATCGAATTAGATTTACACGTTGGCGATACAGCGATCGTCCGAAAAGCTGGTGAAATTATTCCTGAAGTAGTGCGGATATTGCCTGAATTGCGTCCCCACGCAGCAACTCGTTTTGTAATGCCTACTCATTGCCCTGAATGTGGGCAGCCCGTCCTCAAACCTGAAGACGAAGCAGCCACCCGTTGTATAAACCTAGAATGTCCTGCGATCGTGCGTGGTGCGATTGAACATTGGGTTAGTCGTGATGCATTAGATATTAATGGAATTGGAGAGAAACTGGTTAGACAATTAGTAACCGAAAATCATGTTACTTCTATGGCAGATTTGTATGATTTAACCAGCGCTAAATTACAATCTCTTGATCGCTTAGGTCAAAAGTCGGCTGATAAAATTATTGCCGCGATCGCTCAATCCAAATCTAAACCGTGGGCGCGAGTGCTGTATGGTCTAGGGATTAGGCAAGTTGGCAGTGTTAATGCCCAAAGTATCGCTGATAATTTTCCCAATATCGAATTGTTAGCAAATTCTTCTCCTGAAGTGATCGCTTCTATCTATGGTATCGGTGAGGAAATCGCTCAATCCATTTGTGAATGGTTTCGTAAAGCTTCTAATCAGAATCTTGTGCAACGTCTCCAAGCATCAGGCTTACAATTTGTTAGTCAGAAGAAAGAGGGTAACGCGATCGCTATAAATCCTAATATCGCAGGAAAAACCTTTGTAGTGACTGGTACATTGCCAACCCTTAAACGCGACGAAGCCAAAGCCCTAATTCAATCTGCTGGCGGCAAAGTAACCGAATCAGTGAGTAAAAAAACCAATTATCTAGTTGTCGGTGCAGATGCAGGATCAAAGTTAGAAAAAGCGCAATCTCTAGGATTAGCATGTCTTTCTGAAGAAGAGTTATTAAATTTAATTAACTTGTAAAAGCCAAAAACGGGAATACGCAATAAACGCTTTGTCTTTTTTATCTCAGATATCATGAAATATAACTTTTATAACTTTATATCTGAACCATAACTAACTAAGAAGTAACTTATCCCTCTTGCCATCTAATATCTACGCATCTTATAACCATAATATCAGAACTTATTTAACTAAATCCACTAGCACAAGAGAAAAAATCATGAAAACACTAATTGCAGTTAGTTTAGGAATCCTAGCAGTTTCCGCTGGATCGGGTGTTGCTAATGCGGCTAGCTTAAACGGATTTAATTATGAAGTAACTTCTTCTACTGCTTTAAATGGGTGTGTTGTTCCTGAGGGTTGCAAAACTAAGGTCGTAGACGCAACTACTATCAACTTTAACGCGTCTGGAGTGGGCGCTCCTAGCACAGGCTTCGCTCAGTATACGCCTAGTGGTACATCTCAACTATACACAGGCAGTCAATCTGGTGTATCTGCAACTCCTTTCAATGATTCCACTCGCTACCTCTCACTTGGAAGTGGAACAAGCACGACAATTAAATTTGGTGGACTGGCTGATTATTTTGGTTTGTATTGGGGTTCGATCGACACTTACAATAAGGTTGAATTCAAGAAAGGTAATACCTCTTTAGCAGTCTTTGGTGGTCAACAAATCGCCAACTTAGTTCAATCAACTTATAGTCTTCCCACTCCACAATTTGCAACTTGGAACAACCAGTATACCAATGTGTATGTTGATTTCTTCTCAGGCAGTGCTGACAAACAATTTGATAGCGTTGTTTTAAGCTCTACAGGAATTGCTTTTGAAAGTGATAATCACGCATATAGAGCTGCAAAACCTGTTCCAGTTCCAGGAATGCTTTTGGGTGTGATAGCTGCTGCTGGTACTTTTGCGCTAAAACGCAAGCAAAAAACTGCTGCAAAAGCATAATTAATTTCTTTTTGCTACTCTTTTTCCATTTAAAGAATATGTTCTAGAAGCTATAAAGTTATGGATGTAAGACTAAATTT
>JAYVVP010000436.1:0-2434 GCA_043786935.1 Pseudanabaena sp.
TTGTGCCTTCAGCAATAATTTTACCTCTATCAATAATGGCAACGCGATCGGCAAGGGCATCAATTTCTTCGAGGTAGTGGCTTGAGATTAATACCGTCACTCCTGAGGCTCTTAACTTCCTTAAAAATTCCCAAATTGCAATCCGACTTTGGATGTCTAAGCCTACTGTTGGCTCGTCGAGGATCAGCACCGAGGGCTGATGTAATAGTCCTGCCGCTAAATCTAAACGTTTTTTCAGACCACCTGAATATGTGCCTGAAAGCTTATCTGCGTATGGCTCCAGTTGCATCAAATTTAATACGTTCTCAATGCGATCGCTAATTTGTTTAGGCGGAATATGGTACAAAGCTGCCTGAAAACGTAATAGTTCGCGCCCTGTGAGCACCTTGTCTAGAGCCACTTCTTGAGCCACATAACCTAAGCGATCGCGGATTGCTCTTGGCTCTGTTGCCCCAGCAACCTCAATCACGCCCGAATCGGGGGTAGTCAAAGTGCAAAGGCAACGCATGGTCGTCGTCTTGCCTGCCCCATTTGGACCAAGTAGCCCATATATTTGACCCTGTGTAACATTTAGAGAAATTCCATCTACGGCAATAGTTTCGCCATAAGTTTTCTTCAAATTTTCAATTCTTACTGCCGCTTGCATGGATGTATCTAATTATTACGTTCTGTTAGCTAACTATTTTAACTGGGAGGTTCTTAAATTTGCAATAAAATCTTAAATCTCTTAAAAGGTTGATTGTATAGAGTAGCGATGGTGAGAAGCCCGAGCTTTTTATGCTAATTACCCAAGTAGATATTGCGCGAGTAATTATGTCGAAATATATTATTGAATTAACTTTAGTTTCATTCTTAAATGAATAGTTAATAGAATTCTATTGTTTTAAACACAGGGGATTTCAGGGAATTATTTTAAAGTCAAGACAGCCGAATAGGTATATTTACTGAGTTTATTTAAGGGGTTAAAACAGGATTATGCTAACAGTGAATCGTACGTTAGATGAAAAAGTTGGGGTTGTAGATCGTGTTTATCTAACTGATACTGATCTAGTTAATTTAGAACGGTTTGCTAGTAGTTTCTCAATTCGTGTCAAGACATATAATCTTTTGCGCGACCATTCCGATGAAATTATCGTGCAATCACTCAAACTTCTTGCACAGCAATATCCTGAGTTAGTACAGAAGCAGTTGCAACGTTGCAAATATGACATGTCTACCATGATTCGCTATACATCGCTATCAGTATTGCGAGATGATGAACTCTTCTTCCGTGAAACATTGATGGATTGGTTGGCAAATATCATCAACTCCTATCAAATCGCTAAGGAATGTTCCACTGCTTATCGTCTATTCCAAACCGTTATCGAGAAGATGTTACCTGCTGAATGTGCGGCTTTGGTAAAACCTTATTCAGAAATGGCGATCAACATATTGCTTCACTCTTAGTTGGTTGATAAGCTATAAAGATCTCCCTCCGAATCTCTGGGTGATTGATAGCAAGATTGATGGATGTTCAGCAGTTTTTAGAGAGTTTTTGGAGAGGATATTATGAATGCTTATGCCCCCGTTACCATTGATCGCAAGTCAGCCGAAACAGAGCGCCAAAATGCTCTTAATCAAATTTATACTCAAATCCTAGAGCGTCAGCCTTACGAATTTGAGCGTAAAGAAATCACCAAGATCGAAAAAGACTTTCTTAAAGGGAAGTTAGGTGTGCGCCATTTCATTGGTGAACTAGTCATGTCACCTGTTTATCTCAAGAGTTTTTACCATGACTGTTCCAATCTCAAATTTGTGGAGTGGAGCTTTAAACATCTTCTTGGTAGAGCGCTCCAAGGTAAAGAAGAAATCGCTACCTACATGAACTTGCTGATGATGGAAGGGGTATCTGCGTTTGTTCATGAGATCCTTGGTTCTGAAGAATATCGTAAAGCTTTTGGATGTTTTACAGTTCCCTATGCGCGTGATGTCAAGTTCTATGACTCACCACGCAACTATCTGCAAACCAATCTTCTCCAACATGAACATGTTGGTCAGCGCGGTAAAGTTATTCCCACAATCTATTGGCAACAGTTAGGTATGGACTGTGAAACTGGAACTTGTGTGATGCCTGATCCAACAAAAAAATCTGGTAGTCAGACAACTCATCAAACCATGTCTCAAAAGAATAGAGAGAATGAGCCTATTTCCCGATTGCTTAATGAAGAAATCGAAGAGTTTTTGCAGATGTTGCAAAATAGCGATGCCAAACAAGCTTTACAAAACATGAATGAAAATCAGCGATCGCTACTTCGCGATTTAGCCAAATAACCCAAAAAAAGAAAAGGGGTGCATCGCGCCCCTTTTGTTTTCGTTATATAGTTAAGACGAGCAGTGCAAAGCATCGCCGAATCTAAATCTTGAGATCGCAAATCTATGGAACGAGTCTTACAGG
>JAYVVP010000437.1:0-18236 GCA_043786935.1 Pseudanabaena sp.
AACAAAAGTTTCTGATAACGTTGTTTTCGACAATAGACCTCTTGCAGAACCGTTTTTGTGATAAGCTTGTAAGCTGGTTTATTTTAGCTGCAATCACATCAACAGCCATAGATTGAGGGGCTGAACCCACCATTCTTAGATATAGAGTCATTCCCTCAATATATCACGTTTTAAGTTCTGCAAGAGGTCTAATATTGGTAGTGTGCGGGAAAGTAAACTTTACGAACCTGAGTCGATATAGTCAAATATCAGAACGGAGCTATCGACGACAATTCCAGAGATCCTTTAACTTTATCAAAGGTAACGCCGATCTGATAGAACGAGCTATTTCAGCAACCGCTCGTCAGATCATCGCGACAGACTGCTCATTTGTACCCAAAAGTGGCAAAGCAACCTATGGGACGAGCATTTCTATAATGGCAGTGCTGGACGTGCTGAAAAGGGGTTAGAGATTTCCGTATTAGCAATAGTAGATGTTGATGCAAAGCAAGGCTAGGCTTTGTCCGTACAGCAGACTCCACCCGTAAACCCAATGACCGAGACTACACGGATTGACAACTATTTGGAGCATATCAAGGCGACATATCTTTATCTGCCCAAATTTGTCCGTTATGTAGTCAGTGATGGCTTTTACGGTAAAATTAAATGGGTTAATGGTGTCACTGCTTTGAAGTTGGATGTGATTAGCAAATTACTCTGTGATGCTGATTTGCGTTATGTCTATACAGGTGTCCAGAAGCCTCGTGGTAGACATCGTAAATATGACGGCAAGGTAGATTTGCCTGATGTCAGTCGCATGCCGCTAGTGCGTGAGCTTGAACCTAACTTATTTTTGTACGATGTTGTGGTTTGGTCGCTGAGTCTTAAACGTAAAGTCCGTCTTGCTTATCTGCTTGACTGTCGCGATCCAAAACGAGTCGGTCGGATACTTTTGTTCTCAACCGATATTCACATGAGGGCATCTGATATCTTAGATTTCTAAGTAGGTGGACGAAATTAATTACACAAATAAATAGCGGGAACGATTAATTAGCCTTGGCTAGATGTATAAACAATTCTGCACATATGCTTATAAAGCTCGTTTTCAGATTGAATTCATCTTCCGTGATGCTAAGCAGTTTACGGGTTTAACCGATTGTCAAGCTCGTGACTTTACTAAGCTTGATTTCCATTTCAATGCTAGTCTCATGGCTTTAAATCTCGCTAAGTTTGAAGCTTGTCAACTCCATCAATCTCCTAAACCTTTTGTTTTCTCTATGGCTAGTTTCAAACAGATGGCTCTAAATCGTCATTTACTGGAACACTTTATTTCCCTGTTGGACTTGGATTCTATTTCGATTAAATCTCATCCTAGATTCCCAGACCTTTATTCCTACGGTGCTATTGTTTACTAATTTTGTCCAGAGTATTGTTATAAAGATATAGAATAAATCTAGCCAAAATCAAAGCAAGGAATTTTTAAAAAATTATGCAGCCAATCATGTTTCCTGGTTCTGCGGTACGAGTTGTGAATGAGGGCGATACTTATTACGGGTTTCAGGGACAAGTGCAGCGGGTGACTGATGGTCGCGTTGCTGTGATTTTTGGTGGTGGCAACTGGGAAAAGATGGTATCATTTCGCGCGTCAGAGTTAGAGCTTATTGATACGACTGTAAGCGCTAAGGCTAAGAAAAAATGATATTAGTGAGCAGGGAGCTTGGACAGTTGTAGTGACAAATTCACCGACTCCAGATAAGTCAGTAGATAAATCTTCAGGCAAGCCGTCTGGGGGGTTTAGTCCCACATCTCGCCCTGTTGTGACATTTATCGTTCGCAGTTTGGTTCTGAGTGCGAGTGCGATCGCAGGTATTGGCATAGGCTTAACGGTCGCATTTTTACGTCCAGATTTAGTTTGGCAACCATCCTTTAACTTTTTAAATTACAAAAAACAGCAGTTTACACTCTCGTCGGAGGCTTTGTTTGAGGCGGATAAAACTAGTATTCGACCTGAAAGTTTTCGTTTGCTAGATGAGGTGGCGGCACAATTGCCCTTAACAAAGGGAAAAAGGGTAAGAATTACGGGACATGTGGATTTAATGAATACGGGGGATGCACTAACGCTCTCTTATTTGCGTGCATCTGCGGTTAAAGAATATTTGGCAAGGCTGCGAGGCGAACAAACTTATTATTGGATAGTGCTCGGTTATGGCGCTAGCCGTCCGTTGGCTAGCAGTGCGGGTGACAGTAACACCAAAACTAACCGCCGCATTGAGATTTTTGTAGATGATTAGATATGCAAATTAAATATGCAAATTAAATATGCAAATCACTTTTCTTGGCACTAGTTCGGGCGTTCCTACACGTGGACGCAATGTTTCCAGTGTGGCGGTGCGTTTACCTCAACGCGCTGAAGTTTGGCTGCTTGATTGCGGAGAGGCTACACAGCATCAATTGCTGCGAAGTGATGTGAAGATTAGCCAAATTACCAAAATCTTCGTTACGCACATGCATGGAGATCATATTTTTGGGTTGCCTGGGTTACTCGCGAGTTGTGGAATGGCGGGAAATGTTAGCCATATCGATATCTATGGGCCAACAGGTTTGGGTGAATATTTGGATGCGTGTTTGCGTTATAGCGAGACGAGGCTCTCCTATTCGATTAAGGTACACAAGGTTAAAGCAGGGCTGGTATGCGAAGATTCAGAGTTTTATATGATCGCAGCTCCACTAAAACACAAAGTTACGGCACATGGTTATCGCTTGGTAGAACGCGATCGCGCTGGTAAGTTTGATGTTGATAAGGCGATCGCCATGAACATTCCCTCGGGGCCAATTTTTGGCGAATTAAAGCAGGGCAGAATGGTGACGCTGACCGATGGACGCAAAATTGATGGTAAAGAATTTTGTGGCGCTCCGCAGATTGGCAGAAAGATTGCTTATTGTACGGATACGATTTTTTGTGATAGCTCGGTGGAGCTAGCTCAGAACGCTGATGTGTTGATCCATGAGTCAACTTTTGCCCATCAAGATTCAGATATGGCTTTTCAACGACTACATTCCACCAGCACGATGGCGGCACAGGTAGCACTCTTAGCAAACGCCAAGCAATTAATCCTGACGCATTTTAGTCCGCGATATGCTCCTGGAAATCCAATTTTGTTAGAGGATCTGGTTAACGAAGCGAGAATGATTTTTGCAAATACGATTCCTGCTCACGATTTCATGACCTACCAGATTTCTCCTTCTCATGTGTAAAAATAAAGGCTGCGCGAAGCACTGCCCTTACTTTCTAAATTTTAACAATAAGAGAATTTATGCTCTTTCTTGTTCTAACGAAATGAAATAATTTCCGCACTTAGCCCTGACTGGGCTAACTTTTGAACTAAATCATTAGCGGCGGGGCGATCGCTGTAGGCGCCAACTTGCAGCATGATTCTGCCGCTACGCGAAAAGCGAAAAGCTGATGGAACAATCATTTTCACCTGTTGGGTAACCGATGTAGAGGTGGCGGGAACAATCACGCGATATTGAAATGGCTTGCCCGTCGTGGGATCAAGCGTAGCTGGTGGTAAAGCCGCTACTTGATTAGGAACTCTGGGAATATTTGAGTTGGAAGGAGCGCTATAGTCACGCTCGATCGTAATTACTGTCGTAGGTGAATTATTATTGCTAGAGCTTGGATTAGTGGAAATAACTGGATTAGGTAAGGACTGACTAGGGGGCTTGGTAGGAACAAATACTGTTGTCGGTGCAGGAATTACTTTGGGTTGAGTAGGAATCGCCATTCCTGTATTTATAGAAGGGATAGAAATGGATGAAATTGATGGAGGATTAGAAGCGATCGCATTAGTAATCGGCGATCGCGATGCAGTAAGATCAAGCAGCCCTTTAACCCGAGAGCGATTGAGTTGATTGCCAACAGCCGCTAACGGTATAGTTGTCGCATTATTAATGTCATATTCGCGATTGTTTGTGAATATGTTATTTCCTTGTGAAACCGTTGTACCAAGATCGGGGCGAGGAGAACCATTGGCGCTACTGAGAATGACTAAGCCGTTACGTTGATTATTAGCGATCGCATTTCCTCTTAAAGTTGGCTGAGCGGTATTAGAAATAACGATACCGTCAACATTTCGAGAAATATTATTGTTAGTTAAAATAACCTGAGATTGTTGTCCAATCGACAGTCCAAAGCCTGTATTCTCAAATTTATTATCACGAATTTCGCCTGTACTTGTACCAAGAGCCGAAATTCCGCTACCTGTATTACCAGTAAATAGATTGTTGCCAATATAAGCGTTAGCACTACCAGTCAGGAAAATACCATCATGGGTATTGCGAGTAAAACTATTGCGAGCCACGATCACATTGCGACTGGACTCTAGCCATAGTCCATAACCGCGTGGATTACTGTTAGTGATCGTAATTCCTTCAATGCGTGAGTTATTTGCTGCCAAGATCGCGATATTTTGACTAGCAAAGGTGGAACTGACAAAACGACCACCACCATTAATCACGACATTCGTTCCATTTAGATCAGGATTGCCGCGTAAAACTGAACCTTTAGGGAGACGAATGGGAAAGCTTTCCCCAGTTGCGGCGCTGTAAGTACCTGCCTCTAATTGAAAGATAGTACCTTCTTGAGGATACGCCGCGATCGCGGCGCTAAGAGTCCGAAAGGCTTGTGTTTGTGAGCCTACATCGACTGCATCAACACCTTGTGGTGATACAAAAATTATTTTTTGTTGAATATTTTGTTGCGCCCAAGCGCTAGATGGCGTAGCTAGTGCTAACACAAAAATTACATTAATAAGACAGGGAAGTTTATTCATATTAGGACATCCTTAAGAATATCTTGCGAACATGAATAAACAGACTAGCAGTAAGTTGCTTTTGTTTCTACATTTATTTAAAAATGCGCGGTACAGCTAAACTTGGCTCTTATATCGAGTGAACATTACTTGCGCTCGACTTAGAGGAATTAATCATTGATAGATCTGAATTTTTAGGTATAGATTAACCATGCAAATTTCCCAATGCCTAAGCCAAAATATAAAGCGATCGCAATTACAAATAGCGAAATAGAACCAATCATTAACAGGTAATCAGATGTTGTTAATGCAGACTCATGGAGATAAGTACGATTAGAACTGCCCGAAAAGCCTTTTGATTGCAACACAATCTCTAACTTTTGTGATTTTGAGAGAGAATTTAGAATTAAAGGTACGGCTACTTTGGCATAAACTCGCGCCCGTTTTAACCATCCCATCTTCTCAAAATTCAACCCGCGTAATCGCTGAGACTCAATAATAGATTGGACTTCCTCTAACAACAGTGGTACAAATCGCAAAGTTGATGAAAAGATAAATACAATCTTGTAAGGAATTTTGGCTCGCACCATGCCCACAGTCATTTGATTTACATCAGTGGTAAAAATCGCTAATGGAATTACCAAAATCATCGTTAAAGTCTTAAATACTATATTCAAACCATAAAGCGTTCCCTCCAAACTCATTTTTGCGCCGCCCAAAAACCACCATGTTTGTGGCAAGCTCAAGAGAGGAGTTAATTCTGATTTATTAGTCAGTAATTTAACCTGTTCTATATTAAAAAATCCCATACTCAAAATCAGAAAAATATAAAAAGGAATCATCACCTTTAAAATAGTTCCTAAATAGTTAAGTCTGACTCCAGCGAGAATGCAGGAAGCGATTACACTCAACATCAAGACTCCGCCAGCGATTGGGCTTTCCCATAAGAAAGCAAGAATTGTAATTGTCAACATTACAACCAACTTAGATCGAAAATCTAAGCGTGTAAAGATAGAATCATATTTAACTGTTTGGAATTTCATGTTTACTATAAAGTTCTTAGCTGATTAACGTGCTAATTAATATCTGATTAATATACATTGAAACAATTAGCGAATTCTTTGGGGGTAATTAGAGGATATTCTTGACCGCTAATTTTGCTAAGTTTTTGTGATAAAACGACTGATTGTGGTGGAGTGAGATAGGTAGACTCTAGCAAATCAGTTTGATGATAGGCTTGACGCAACGGTGCATCTAATAAAATAGTTCCTTTTCCCATCACGATCGCGCGATCGGCATAGTCTGGCATTAGATATAAATGATGGGTAATCACAATTACAGTTTTACCCATTTGGTGCAATTGGCGACTGACATCTAAAATAGAAGAAGCACCTTGATAGTCTTGTCCTGTGGTGGGTTCATCGAAAATGATGATCTCAGGATTCATTGCTAACAGAGCCGCAATCACAATGCGACCGCGTTCGCCTTTAGGTAAAGACAATGGATGTGAATTACGATGTTCCCATAGTTGCATTGCTTTGAGACTGCGAGATGTTTCCTGTTTTACTGCTTCAGAATCGTAACCAAGGAAGGGCAAGGCAAAAGCAACTTCTTTCTCAACAGTTGTATTAAAAATCTGGTTGTCAGGATTTTGAGCAAGATAGCCAATAGATTGAGCAAGTTCGCTGACAGATAGCTCCATAGTATCCCGATCGCGTACTAATACTTTCCCTGCTGTAGGCTTCAGCAGATTAAGAAAATGCTTAACAAGGGTACTTTTACCAGCGCCATTCTGTCCAACGATGAGAACATATTCGCCTTCATAAATATCTAGGGATATATTTTTGAGTGCTTCTGTACCATCATCATAAGTATGTCTGAGATTTTTAACTGAGAGAACGGGAGGTTTATTTAAATTAGGATTATGGAAATTTGGTGATCTAAATTCTGGTGGTGGAAGTACTTGATTTTCCGATCGCAGCAAACTTAAAGCTTCAATTCCTGATTGCAAGGTAACAGGGATTTTAGAAATATTAATTCCCTTTTGTCTAATTAGATTAAACGCTTGAGAAACTTCGGGAGGACGCAGTTTATTTTGTTGCAACAAATCGACCTCTGCATAAATTTCATCAGGAGTGCCGACAGCAATCAATTCACCCTCTGACAGTAAAGCAATGCGATCGCAAAATTCTGCCATTTCTTCAGCAGCATGGGAAACCATCACGATTGTGACACCAAGTTCTTGCTTTAGCTCTCTAACTGTAGTAAAAACTTCTTGCGAACCGATAGGATCAAGTTGCGAAGTTGGTTCATCAAGAATCAATAAATCTGGTTGCAGCGCAAGGGCAGCGGCGATCGCTAGTCTTTGCTTTTGACCGCCAGAAAGTTCTTGAGGATTCTTTTTCTCAAATCCTTCGAGACGTACTGATTTTAAAACAATAGGAATACGTCGTAGGATTTCTTCACGCGGTACACAGAGATTTTCTAAAGCGAAGGCAATCTCATTCTCGACAGATGTTGCTGTAATTTGTACTTCAGGATCTTCAAAAACTATGCCCACATGACGCGCTAATTCACTTACAGGGTGTTCGAGACTATCTAAACCCGCTATCACTATTTTCCCAAAAAAACGCCCTCCATAAAACTGCGGCACAATGCCTGTAAGAGCCAGACATAGCGTAGTTTTACCTGCTCCAGTTGCACCAATTATGCCTAAAAATTCTCCTTTATTAATCGTTAAGGAAATATCTTTTAATACGGTTTCTTTAGCGTTGGGATAGATATAAGAAACTTTTTCTAAGACAGCGATCGCTTCCATCGGTGTTTTACTACTAGCGTAATGATTATCAACAATCGTATAGCGAAAAGCTTAGCTCTTGATTAGTTATCTGAGAATGAGGAAATTGCTGTCATTGCGCGATCACAGATTTGTTGCTTGTCTACAATTCCTTGAAGTTCGCGAGCATCATATTGACCTTCATTAACTTCTAGAGAGGCTTGGTTAATAGCTTGACGAAAGCCACTTTCAAGAGATTATCGAAGCTCTTAATCGCTTAAATAATTTCCTTTTGAGTATAGTCTTGAGTTCAAGTCTTGAATTTCTAAGACTGAGTTACGAATTGATACATCCCAAGAGCGAGTTGTGCGATTTTCAGCTTTTTGTTTGATGAGATGTAGAAGTAAGATGATGCCGTAGCTACGAATTTTGTTGAGAATATCCTTTTTACTCATTTCTTCCATTTCATCAATCATCAAAAGCGCATTAGATACGTTACCTTTTTGCAAGAGTTCGCGCAATGCTATTAGTTCTTCCATTATGATTTAAAGCCCTTGCTGCATAAGCGTTAATTGAATATGTTGGGGAATAAAGAATAGCGCCAAATTTCTGAAAAAGTTTCTAGAGATCGACGAGGTTACTATCGCTTATTTCCCAACATATCTATCTTAATTATTTGGGATGGAAGCAACTTTTATTTTAGCTTGCTAGATCGAGAGCGCGATCGCCACTTACTTCTTGCAGTTCTTGCTTAATCTCCACAGTTTGTACTTTTGGTTGAAGGATAGGAGGATGAGCTAGATAATCAGCCAGTTGAGCTTCGATTTGTTCGCGCACAATCGAGCGATACTCAAGGAAATGTTCGCCTTGAGCGCAAACCGATAGATAGCTGGTAACGACATTAGGATAACGCTTCATCAGATCAAAGAGATTAATCCAAAATTGGAAACGGGTTTTACGAAGGAAACCTTGTCTCCAACATAAGGTTAATAAGGCGCGAATTGCAATCCAATCAGTCTTTTTCTTCTTGTCAGTCTTCTCACGCTTGATTCGCTTATATTGCGATTCGCCAAGAATCACGAAATGACGATAGGTACGATTGAGAAAAACTAGTGGATCGTAAAGAGTCCAAAAGGCATGAACATATTCGTTAGCAATATCTTCCAGAGGACGAGTCGGCATGAAGTTCATCAAGGTGGCTTGATGCCCATTACTATTTTGAGTAATCATCCGTCCTTCTCGATTCAAACGATGCCACAACCCTGTATCAGGCAAAGCTTGCAGCATACTAAATAGAGCCGTGGGCACAGCAGTTTCTTCCACAAATTGGACAATGCGATCGCCTGCTCCTTTCTTCTCGCCATCAAAACCGATGATAAATCCTGCCATCACCCGAATCCCAGCCTTAGCAATATTAATCACCGAGTCAGAGAGCGGATCACGATTATTCTGGAACTTTTTGGTTAGAGCTAGACTTTCAGTGTCAGGAGTTTCAATGCCTAGAAAAACTGAGCCGAAATTACATTCCACCATCATCTGCATCATTTCTGCATCTTGAGCCAAATCAATTGATGCTTCGGTTGCAAAAGAGAAGGGGAAGTTGCGCTCTTTCATCCAAGGTTTTAGTTCTTGGAGCATAACTTTCACATTACGCTTGTTGCCGATGAAGTTATCGTCAACCATGAAAATACTGCGTCTCCAACCCAGATCGTAGAGACATTGCAACTCGGCAAGGATTTGAGCAGGAGTCTTTGTGCGAGGCTTACGTCCATAAAGAACGATGATGTCGCAAAATTCACATTGGAAGGGGCATCCGCGTGAGAACTGTACCGACATTTCTGCATATGAGTTCATTTGCAATAAATCAAAGCGGGGAATTGGGGTTTCTGTTACCGCAGGTCTTTCACCATTTGCTCTCAAAATACCAGCGCGATCGCCTCTTTCGATCGCTTCGACAAACATCGGCAATGTGATTTCACCTTCATCAAGGATTAAGAAATCTGCACCCGAAACTTTCGCTTCTTCTGGTAAAGCCGTGGGATAAGGACCACCAACTGCAACTAATTTGCCACGACCTTTAGCTTCTTTAATTTGGGCAAGGAAATCTTCTTTTTGGACGATCATCGCTGAAAGAATTACTACTTCAGCCCATTCCCATTCGGCTTCGGTGATATCACGGACATTGCGATCAACTAATTTAAATTCCCAAGTTTGCGGCAAAATTGCGGCAACCGTAACCATGCCAAGAGGTGGTAGTTGAGCTTTATAACCCACTAATTCAAGGGTTTTCTCAAATGACCAGAAGCTTTTAGGAAATAAAGGATAAACGAGTAAAACGCGCATTATTTATAGTTTGGGGTTGTTCTTAAGTATTTGTACTGTGAATATTATAGAGTGCGGCGCGAAGCACCGCCCTTTATGAGCCTAGCTAGCTAAATCCAGCTCTCGTTTAGGAACAACCACAGGTTGAACTTTTTTTAGCCGATCTTCTTCTTCCCAATAAGTAGCCAGTTGTCCCTCAATTTCATTGCGGACAATATCGCGATATTCCATGAAGTGTTCATTGTGAGCGCAGACAATCAGGTAATGTTCCCAAACCGCAGGATTTTTTTGGATCATTCTAAATAGATGATGCCAGAACTTAAAACGGGTGTCGCGCTTAATTCCTTGCCGCCAAACGATGATTGCGAGGGCTTTGAGGTCAAGCAAGCTAGGCAACTTGGGCGGAAGTTTAATTCTCGGTGCGCCAAGCTTCAAGAAATAGCTATAAACGCGATCAAGATAGGCGTGCGGCTCATACAAAGCGCAAAAAGCTTCGACATACTCATGAGCAATTTCCTCAACGGGGCGAGTTGGCACAAAGTTCATTAGCGTAGTCTGATTGAGGTTTCCATCTAGACTCTGCAAACGTCCTTCTTTCTCAAGACGATGCCAAAGCCCTGTATGGGGTAAAGCTTGCAACATCGCAAATGTGGTAGTGGGAATGCCCGTTAGTTCAGCAAAGCGAACAATACGATCGCCTGCTCCCGATTTTTCACCATCAAAGCCAATGATAAAGCCAGCCATGACGCGAATACCAGTTTTGGTGATCGCTTCAACAGAGTCTACTAAAGATGTCCTTGTATTTTGGAATTTCTTCGTCATTTGCAAGCTATCTTCATCGGGCGTTTCAATGCCGAGAAATACTGCATCAAAATAGCAATCGACCATCAAATCCATTAATTCCTGATCGGCAGCTAAATCGATAGAAGCTTCGGTATTAAAACGGAAAGGATACTGATGTTCTTGTTGCCAAGTCCTTAGTTCTAGCAACAACAATCTTACATTGCGCTTATTGCCAATGAAGTTGTCATCGACCATAAATACGCCGCGCCGCCAGCCCAATTCATACAAATAATCAAGCTCGGCAAGTAACTGAGCAGGAGCTTTGGTGCGTGGTTTGCGTCCGTACAGCACGATAATGTCGCAGAATTCGCATTGAAAAGGGCATCCCCGCGAAAACTGTACCGACATTGAATCATAGGCATCAAATTCTAAAAGATCGAAACGAGGTATAGGTGTGATTGTGACATCAGGCTTTTCAGTCGTGCGGAAAATGCCACTCTGTTCACCCTTAGCGATCGCCTCAACAAACATTGGCAAAGTAATTTCGCCTTCATCCAAAATCAGATAATCAACCCCTGCGCTTTGAGGAACTTCAGGCATTGAGGTAGGATAGGGGCCGCCGCAAGCAACTTTTTTGCCGCGCCGTTTCGCTTCTTTAATTAAAGACAACAAATCATCTTTTTGGACAATCATCGCCGATAAAATCACCAAATCCGCCCATTGCCACTCCGCCTCGCTAATCGCACGAACATTGCGATCAACTAGTTTAAAGTTCCATTCTTGAGGCAAGATCGCCGCAACAGTAATCAAGCCTAGAGGCGGTAGTAACACTTTACGATTTACTAGCTCTAGGATTTTTTCGTAAGACCAAAATGTTTTTGGAAACAGTGGGTAAACCAGTAGAACGTTCATGCTTTTTGAGGTTTAAATGGGCGGATACCGAAATATTTGCGGCGCTTTGCGCCGTAAATATTTTAATTAGACAGCAGGGAAACCTGTACGAATATCTTCGATGATGCCATCGCGTAAGATGATTTCTACACGCATCTGGGCAATCAAATTGTCGCCTTTGCCAGCAGGGAAGTAGCTGTCAAGCTGTCCTTGAGAAACTTCTTGCTCTAGTTCGAGATTTTGGACTTGAGTTAGTTGAGTCAGCAATTGATTCTTTTGTTCTAATAATTCTGCCTTGACCCGATTCATCTCTGCACGAATACCTTCGATCGCGTTGGAGACTTCAGCCGAAAATGGTTTGATGCTTTGGCGTTCAATTTCATTGATTTGGCGGGAGCCTTGGGCATCTACTTGCTGGACTTGAGCATCGAGTTGAGCAATTTGTTGTTGCAGTTGTTGCTGCATTTCCTCTTTCCAGCGTTGCGTCACAATTACTTGGATATTGGCGGTACGACGCAATAAAAGCTGATTAGAAAAATCCATCGAATTCACACTTATCTCCAGTTTTGTATAGTTGTAAGCTTAGTTTTTAAGTCTAAAATTTTAGGCTTAGGTTGCAGGGCTAATGTTTAATTTGTAAACATTTTGACAATAATATCTTGATAACGCTCAAATACTATGTTGCGCCGAATCTTGAATGTTTGAGTTAAGAATCCATTATCGATTGTAAATGGCTCAGGCAAGAACTCGAAAATGCCAATGCGATCATTAATGCTATATCCTGGGCGATTTTGAACCTCACGATTAATTTCATCGCGATAGAGATTCCGAATTTTCGGATTATTCAACTTAGGCAAAATGCTGATCAAGTCTGAATCAGCAGGAATCAAACCTGCGGCTTCGAGCGCAGATAAATTAGGAACGATTAAAATGCCCAATTGCTTTTGATCTTGCCCTACAAGGACAACTTGATCGATATAAGCGCTACGAATACAAGCATCTTCAATGGGCTGTGGTTCGATATTCTCGCCATTGGTTAAGACGATCGTATCCTTGGCACGCCCTGTAATTATTAAGTCATCCCATTTGCTGACCATACCCAAATCGCCCGTATCAAACCAGCCTTGTAGATCGATCGCTTTAGCAGTTGCTTCTGGATTTTTGTAATAGCCCTGCATCACTTGCGAACCCCGAATCAGCACTAAACCTTGTTTTCCAACAGGAACGTCAACTCTGGTATCAGGATTAACAATTCGAGTTTCGGTGTTGAGTACAGGCTGTCCATCACCACCACGAATGTTGCGATCGGGACGACGTACATGGGTAATAGGTGAGGTTTCAGTTAAACCATAGCCGCCCAAAATTTCGATGCCAACAATTTCATAAAAGTCTTCGAGGTGCTCAGCGATCGAGCCGCCGCCACTGACGATGTACTTAAAATTGCCGCCAGTTGCTTCCCGTACTTTTTGATAAACCAATTTATGACCAAGTTGGTGAATTCCCCATAGTCCTACCACTACCAACATGGCTCGGAATTTATCGCCTAAAGAAGGAGAGAGATTTTCGACATTTAAGCCTTGAACAACTCGTTTAGCAGTGATGTATTTTTGGCTAGCCTTTAAAAAGAAATTTACTAATTTTTGTTTGCTAGCAGGTTGTTCGCGAAATTGTTTTTGTACGCCTTCATAAATCGATTCCCAGAGGCGCGGAACTGCCACCATATAATCGGGCTTATGTTCTTTGAGATCTTTTTTAATAGTGCGGAGATTGGTATAAATCTGGGTGCAGCCTTGGGAAAAGATGAAATATTCAAAAGCGCGCTCGTAGGAATGCCATGTTGGCAGAATACTCAGTACCTTTTCATTAACCTTGAGCTGCAAAACTGATTGCGCCGCTTCGACTTCAAACAAGAAATTACCATGAGTTAACATTACGCCTTTAGGTCGGGCGGTAGTGCCTGATGTATATATCAGTGTGGCGAGAGTATCGCGCTGAATATCAACATTTCCTAAATCTTGACTGCTACCTCTAGCTAGCAATTGCTGAAAGTTATACGCGCCGTCTGGCGGTGTTTCATCCGACAGTAAGATAATATTTTTAACTGGTAATGAATGTAGTTCGGGTTCTAGCTTTTTAAGCGTAGCCAGATTTTCAACCACGATCGCGACACTATCACTATGCTCGATGATGTACAGCAATTCGCTACGATCAGCTTGGGAACTGCGCGTCGCATTGGCTGCTCCGATCGCTAAAGTCCCCTGATCGGCAATCAACCAACGCGGCGAGTTATCAGCAATCAAAGCCACTTTGTCCCCAAACTGTAATCCTAGCGATCGCAACCCTGCCCCAAACGCATTAATTTGCTCAAATGTACCGCGATAGGAAATTCTAACGGGTGGCTTGACATGAGGATCGTAGAGCGCGATCGCATCAGGATAGTTTTGGGCAGATTGTTGCCAAAGTTGCCACAAGCTAGTTGCTGAAGACAACGAAAAATTATTCTTTGTTTGCATAGTTTTAATAATATTCTTTCACAATTCGTCTGGGTCAACACCCTGCGATCGCAAATATTTAGCTAATTTTTCAGCACGTTCATTTGCTTGCTCAGCCCGTAAACGCTCCTGCTCAACTAACTCCATAGCCCAAGGCAAGATATTGCCTAACTCGTCCCACCAGCGCAACCAATAGTCATCACGCCCCTCTTTCCTGCCTTGCCATACTCCCAAGTACAACTTCATAGAATCAATCCAGAAGTGTCCTTCAGCATTTGCCTGAACAAGTTCATAACGCTCTGATTGCAGATTATGGACTTCTAAATCTCCTGTGACTGGCTCAAAGATGACGTAAACAGGTACGCGCAAAATTTGCTCATAAAAAAACCATTTGCCAAGCGGAAAAGTTCGTTTCATAGAATACTCGCCACCATCGGTATGTGACAAAAATTCCATAACGACCGCAGGTGTCGTGCCCTCTAAGATAGGCGTATAGCTGCGGCGATCGCGTATAGTTTCAAACTTCTGAACAGACGCAACATATAACCAATCAGGAGCCTTGATCGACAGCTTGTCGTTGACTGTGGCGCACAATCCAAAGTTAGACACAATCAACATATCAGGCTGGATAAAACCTACTAGTTCCAAACTTTCCCGCAAAGCACCTGCCAAAAGAGGTTGACCTTCATTTTCCACAGGTTCTTCCTCTAGCGGTACATCATCTGGCAATTTTTCCCATTTAATAACTAGGGGCGATTTCAAAACAGAAGGGAGTATGGCAACCATATGTCCTCTATGAATTATTCAAATCCAGATCTAATTTAAAAAGAATTAGTTAACTTTTAATAAAAGCGATCGCGTGTTGCCAGATCACCACCTTATGTCCAGATGCATCCATGCAAATACACTGATCATCAATCCAAAGAATCTTGCCGCGTAACTCATCACCTGTGAGTAGTTTGATTTGGACTTCGCTTTTATCGCGAATAAGACCGTGAATACGGCGAATACTTGGCAGAGAGGGATTGAGTCCGATTTTTGTGGCTGTTGGTGCACTCATCGTCTTACCTATGGCAGTTTTACGAATATTATTATCATAGTTTGAGAGAAAGCACTCTCTAAAAGTTTTCTCTCAAACTAAATTAATGCAAAACCCAAACATTATTAAAAGTAGAGCCAAGCTTTACTCTCAATAACATTTGGGCTTTATGATAAATGATATTTTACAGAGCCTTGTGACCCTTTTTGTGGGACTCTTAAAACAACAAATGCAATTAGAATCTATATCCCAAGCCAGTTTGCAAAGAAGTTGCTGTGGTTCCAGGGGAATTGCGATAAGCATCAAAGGCAAAAATAACGTTGCCGAATAATACTAGGTTGCTATTGGGGACTGTATAGTCAATTCCTGGTTGTATAACAAAGCTATTTCTGTTACCGACTGGAGTGGTATCAACAGTGTTAGATAGTGCAACACCCGCACCGATATAAAGATCTGTATCAAAATTTAGTGGCACATCAAAAGAAACTGTCGGAACGACAGCGGTACTATTACCAATCAAAATTTGAGTGCGTAAAGAAACAGGGAATTCTAGAAACTTATAACGAGCTGCAACTAACCCCGAAGTGCGCGAGCTTTCACCTGCACTGTTATTACCTGTAGTAAAGCCAAAACTTGCACCCGCACCCAAATAGCTGCCATATGCTGGCTGAGCATTTACTGAGGGAGCAGCGATCGCTGACATGCATCCCAGTGCAGTCAAGCCAAGAAAAAATTTAGTTAGATTTTTCACAGATATCACTTACTTGTGTGAGAAACGATTTATTTACTCGTTTGTTTTAGGTGTAACCCCGTCAGCCAGACAGACTATCACAACTTGGAGAGTTTGGCGAAAAAACTTACTGTAAGATTCTAGATGGGGCGCGCTCTCATCTAATTTTCTAAAACATCGTGATAATTTAACCCAAGTGGAGATAGCGAAAAAATAGATAAAGTTGTATATTTATAGATCTGCTGTATAACGTTTGTTGCAGATAAAAAATTTCTCTTTAAAATTGTGTCTATTAACTTATGGCAGAATTAACAGTCTATTTCATACTGAGTTTTGGAGTTCCTTACGCATTTTGGAAAATCGTGACCATCCTTACTGATAGTTAACGATTTAGATTTAAAGATAGAAATTTAGCTCTAATTTTTTAGATTTGCTAAGCCAAGATATGTAATTTTTGTTGGTTCGATCGCAAATCGACAAGGCAATACTTTGACTCCTTTTGCGATCGCCTCTTCGAGCAACCTGCCATATTCGGGATCGGCTTGCGCTCCTGCGGCAAAGTAATCGCAATCACCACGATTGATGAAGAAAATTAAAACAGCGGCTGTATCTTCTTGAATGACGGACATAAGTTCGCGTAAATGTTTTTGCCCTCGCGTTGTTACTGTGTCAGGAAACAAAGCCAAATTACCGATACTCCACGTTGTATTTTTGACTTCTACATAGGTTCTTTTCACTCCTATTCCATCAATGTTATTAGTCAATAAAAAATCAATCCGACTTTTTTCATTTCCATAAGCAACTTCCCCCTTAATCGTTGTATATGGCTCTAATTCTGGAAGTAAATGGCGAGCAAGCATATTCCCAATTACACGATTAGGAAGACTAGTATTTATGCCTATCCATTGCTCATCTATATAGATCGCCTCCCAACTATAAGCAAGTTTGCGCTTAGGACTGGGGTGATAAGAAACCAAAACAGGGCTGCCAATTTTGCATACACCCGTCATCGAGCCAGTATTGGCACAGTGCGCGGTAATTATTTCACCATTGTCCAGTTCTATGTCAGCAAAAAAGCGTTTGTAGCGACTGACAAGGCGACCTGCGAGTAAATCCGAATAAGTATGGACTTGTAGCATTCTAAGTTTGGTATGAGCAACGCAAAGCGCCGTTCATACTAACATTAAATAGAACATAAAATAGAAAAATACTGTGAAGGCAAGTCTTAGATATGGGAATCAAACGTAAGCTTCGTCATTCTCTCATCAAGTTTGAACAACGCGATGGAGTTCTTCAAGTTGTCGGCAGCAATTCTTGGTATTCTTATTTGCGAGATCCGTATCATCTTCTATTAACGATTCCTTGGATCGGATTTTTAGCGATCGTAGTTCTCTTTGATATATTTCTCAATGCCGTTTTTGCCTATCTCTATCTACTTGATGCGAATGCGATCGGAGGAATGAAAGAGGGAAGTTTTTTGGAAGCTTTTTTCTTTAGTGTGCAAACTCTAGCTTCCATTGGTTATGGAGTGATGCATCCAGACACACTCTACGCGAATCTGATTGTCACCCTTGAATCGATCGCTAGCTTGATGTTATTTGCTGTAATTACAGGGATTGCCTTTACCAGATTTGCTAAATCCACAAGTCGGGTGATGTTTAGCCGTGTGGCAACTATCCATAACTACAATGGTATTCCCACCCTTATATTTCGAGCAGCAAATGAAAGGCGAAATAACATTCTTGAAGCAAAATTGAGTGTTTATCTAATGATCGATGAGGTTACTGAGGAAGGTCAAAAGATGCGGCGATTACAAGAACTTAAATTAGTTCGTGATCATTCTCCTGTCTTTTTACTATCTTGGACGGTAATGCATACCATTGATGAGAGCAGCCCACTCCATCAGATGACACCAGAGACTATGGAAAGATTGAATGCTCAAGTTCTCGTGTCGCTTACTGGTATTGATGAAACGGTAGAAGGGACGATCCATGCACGACATATATATGCTGCACGCTATCTCCTATGCGATCGCCGTTTTGTCGATGTTATTTATATGGGAAATGATGGACATCGCTATCTTGATTACACTCATTTTCATGAGACAACAGCAGTCTAATCAAACTTGAACAAGTTGTAAATAAGTTTACGTAATAATCTTTTTTACAATTTGCTGGTTGATCTTTATGTAAGGTAGATTGTCTTTCTTGTGCTAACATAACTGACAACAGTGTCTTCTCCCAGCTCATTGACACTGCTAACGTATTAATCCTTTCTGTCTCTGATTTGTCTGACACCAATTTCAAAAATTGTCTAGCTACATAGCTGTTTTTTGAAGCTTCAAAATCCCTCTGGGTAAGGTTTTAGATTTTTAGAATTGTCTCAACACTCTAAAAATTTGGTATGACTAAAA
>JAYVVP010000438.1:0-6991 GCA_043786935.1 Pseudanabaena sp.
TGCGACATTTAATCGAGACTACCTTTCATTTGAAGAAGCTCGTATTTTTGTTCATCAACTTCACTTTAGAAATGGGAAGGAATGGCTTCAATGGATGAAAAGCGGCACTAAACCAGATAATATTCCTTCTGATCCTTCGTGGGTATACAAAGACAAAGGTTGGCAAGGGATGGGGGATTGGCTTGGGACAGATATAATTGCAACCCATCAGCGACAATACTTACCTTTTAATGAGGCAAGAGATTTGGTGCGTCAGTTAAACCTTAAAAACAAAGGAGAATGGATTGCTTGGGCAAAAAGTAATGAAAAGCCTAATAATATTCCTGCTTCGCCCGATGGTAGCTATAAAGATAAAGGCTGGTTAGGATGGGGTGACTGGATTGGTAATACAAAACACTGGATTCCTAACGCAATTCTTAGCTTTCTGTATAGCCTTAAGCCTGTACTATCCAGCCTTGAATCTGCCGAACTTTATGCCATCATGCGTCAAAACGGCATGATTAGTTCCATTAGATATAACACTAAAATTAGTCCAGTTATAAAAGATATTAAGAATCTCTGCTCAACCGAAGATGAGGATATAGAGTCTAAATTTAATGAAATTGTTGATCAATTAGAAAAGGCTCAATTAGAAGATGATCCAGACGAAATTACAAAATTATCACCAGATAGCAATGATAATGAGCTAGAAGAATTAGAAAGCGAAGTAATTCCTAGCGAGATAGAAGGAAATAATGCTGAATTACCAAAGATCAGGGATTTTAATTCGCTTAAAGCCGTTGATACACTTGTTAATTTGGGTATCACCTCAGATCATGAAACTATAGAATTTTTAATCAGTAACCGTGTAAGCGGAATTTGGCAAGATCACCTCAACGAACAACTTACTTTTGATATAGAAGGATTTCGCAACGAAACAGGCGGCACATACTTTCAGACAATTCAAAAGCGCTTTTTTAGTCAATATGATGGTGCAATGAATTTAGCCATACCAAATGGCTATAGTTTTCCGCACCTACCCAACCCGATGCAACGCCTTACAGCCTATCGCATCCTTACTGAAAGAAGGATTGGCAACTGGTCAGGAGTCGGCGCAGGCAAAACAGTATCAGCGATTTTTTCCAGTCGAATTATTAATGCTAAATTCACGATCATCATTGCTTTTAATAGCACCGTTGGCGCTTGGGCTGATGTTATCAAGGAAGTCTATTCTGACAGCATCATTTACCAAAAAGAACGCGGTGAAATCAGCGTAGATCGCAACCAACATAACTATCTCATTCTCAACTTTGAGAAATTTCAACAACCCTACTCCGCCGAACTTGTCGGCAATATACTCGCAAATCACCAGATCGATTTTGTCGTCATCGATGAAATCCAAAACGTCAAACAACGCGACCCCAATCCCAACAAAGAAAGCAAACGCCGCAAAACTTAACTACTTACTCTCCGAAGCATCCCGCCAAAACCCTGAACTCTGCGTCTTAGGCATGAGCGCCACACCCGTAATCAATAACCTCTACGAAGCAAAGGCACTGCTGGAAATGACCAGAGGCGAAAAATTTGACGAATTGAAAACCTTCAGCACGATCGCCAATGCCCTTGCCATGCACGAAAAACTGATGCTCTATGGCATCCGCTACCGTCCCAATTACAAGATTGCGATCGCCGAAAGCTTTCCCGAAATCTCAGGCGAACATCTACGCCCCCAACTCATCGCCGCCATCAAAACCAGCCCCCTTGCCGTTGAGCAAGTCCTCCTCTCAGCCAAAATTGACACGATCATCGCCCATCTCAAAACAGGAACCCTGATCTATACCCACTATGTCGAAGGCATGGTCGAACCACTCCGCAAAGCGATCGCCGCCGCAGGTTACAAGGTGGGGTTATTCACGGGAGTCCAAGAAACCGAAGAACGTAATTTAGCCAAAAGGCAATTTATCAAGAGAGAAATTGATATTCTCATCGGCACGGCTCCCATCGGCACAGGCGTAGATGGACTGCAATATGTATGCGATCGCCTGATTATCGCCAGCCTCCCTTGGACTCATGCCGAATACGAACAACTAGTCGGGCGCATCTATCGCCAAAAATCAGCATTCGCCAAAGTAGAAGTAATCATTCCCCAAGTCATCCTCAACCATCAAGGCGATATCTGGTCATGGGATCGCCAATACCGATGGAGTCACATCCAATGGAAAAAATCCCTCGCTGACACTGCGATCGATGGCGTAATTCCCAAAGGTGAACTTGCATCGGAAAAAGTCGTCCTCCAAAAAGCAGGAGAAGCGCTGCAAACATGGATTAATCGCGTCGAAAGTGGCGAAATCTACGAAATCAACCGAGAAGAATTGCGCGTTCCCTTACCCGAAGCGATCGCCAAAATCCTGCAACGCCGCTTTGGTGACTTCTCCGCTATGAACAACCGCTTCAATAATTCCTATAGCCAAACCACAGGCGATCGCCTCAAAGCAAATCCCGAAGAATGGTATCAATACCACACACTCTATCGCACCGCCCGTGAAACATGGCAAGAAATCCCCTACGAAAAAATTGCCGAAAAACTCCAAAACTATACCAATCTCCAGATCGGTGACTTCGGTTGTGGTGAAGCCAAACTAGCCGAACTACTTCCTAATCATCAAGTCCATTCCTTCGACCACATCGCCATCCACCCAAAAGTACAAGCTTGTGATATTTCCCGTACACCTCATCCAGATGCAACCCTTGATGTCGCCATCTTTTGCCTATCCCTCATGGGTTTAAACTATGCTGACTATCTCCAAGAAGCTCATCGCACCCTCAAAGGCGGCGGCAGCATCCTCATTGCCGAAACCATCAGCCGATGGACAGACAAAAAACAAGAACTTCTAGATATAATCGCTAGTTCAGGATTCACAATTGTTAAAGTGCAAGAAAGCGATCGCTTCATCTACATCAACGCCACTAAGCCATTAATCTCTTTGATTTAAAAGGAACTCGCGATCGCTAGTCTATTGACTTCTTTGATTTCTCACAGTCAGATTACCCAAGCACTCCTGCCATTGATGCGATCTCAAAACTATGGGCGAATCGTAAACGTATCTACAGAGATAGCATCTTTCAGTTCAATAGATAGATCTCGCGATTTTAAGTGCATGGCGGTGTAAAAACCATGCACTTGAGTTTATTTGAACTTGTCAAGAATGCGATGCATAGCTTCGTTAACATTTTCGCGGCTATTAAATGCCGAAATACGGAAGTAGCCTTCACCTGCAGCGCCAAAGCCTGAGCCAGGAGTACCGACGACATTGCAAGTTTGCAAGAGCTTATCAAAGAAATCCCAACTTGTTAGCCCTGTGGGAGTCTTTACCCATACATAAGGAGCATTTACGCCGCCATAGACTGCTAAACCTGCATCTGTCAGCTTTTCACGAATGATTGTAGCGTTTTCGAGATAGAAATTTATCAGGGTTTTAATTTGTGCTTGACCTTCTTCAGAATAAACTGCCTCTGCGCCACGTTGAACGATGTAGGAAACTCCATTAAATTTAGTGGATTGACGACGATTCCAGAGCTTCCAGATTTCTACATCGGAGCCGTCTTTTGCTTTACCGATTAAGTTCTTGGGAACAACAGTTAGAGCGCAACGAGTACCCGTAAATCCTGCATTTTTAGAAAAAGAACGGAACTCGATCGCACATTCTTTTGCGCCTTCGATTTCATAGATAGAATGTGGAAGAGTCGGGTCGGTGATATAAGCTTCGTAAGCTGCGTCAAAAAAGATAATTGAACCATTCGCTCTAGCGTAATCCACCCATGCGGTGAGGTGTTCCTTCGTAGCGGTTGCACCTGTGGGATTGTTCGGGAAACAGAGATAAATCAGGTCAACTTTTTGATTGGGAATCGTGGCAGTGAAATTGTTTTCGGCAGTGACTGGTAAATAAACCAAGCCCTCATATTCACCTTTCTCGTTAAGGTCACCTGTATGACCAGCCATGACGTTAGTATCAACATAGACGGGATAGACAGGATCGGTAACCGCAATCACATTGTCATCACCAAAAATATCGAGAATATTGCCACAGTCACACTTTGAGCCATCGGAAATAAAAATTTCAGATGCATCAATATCGCAGCCTCTGGCTTGAAAATCATTTGCCGCAATTTTTTCGCGTAGCCAGCCGTAGCCTTGTTCGGGACCATAACCCTTAAACGAACTGCGATCGCCCATATCTTCAACTGCCGCAATCATGGCATCGCGACATGCCTTGGGTAGGGGTTCGGTAACATCACCAATCCCTAGACGAATAACTTTAGCGTCAGGATTTGCCTCAACAAATACATTTACCCGTCTTGCAATTTCGGGAAACAGGTAGCCTGCTTTGAGTTTGAGATAGTTGTCGTTAACGGTAGCCATGATGGATGAGTTAATCTTTTTTGATTTTTGTATAGCTTCATATTATGCCTTTATCAAGTTGCTTAAGCGTTTAGCCAGGAAGACTATTTGCTTTTCTAAATTCATTCTGATGCACAATATTGTCATCGGTCATACTCGTTAATGATTTTAGCGATCCTACTTCACCAAACTATTACCCAAAGTTCTGTCTATCTTGATAGGTAACATCTATATGCTCTTACATTTATCTACATGGCAAGAAATCGAGGCTTATTTACAGCGATCGCAAGCTGTGATTATTCCCATCGGCTCTACTGAGCAGCATGGTCCCACAGGATTAATCGGCACAGATTTTATTTGCGCTGAAGCGATCGCCCATGCGGTGGGAAAAGAAGCCGAAGCCTTAGTTACATCTACGCTCACATTAGGCATGGCCGAACATCACACAGGTTTTGCAGGCACGATTAGCCTCAAACCTTCCACACTAGCTTTAGTAATTAATGATGTGGTGCGATCGCTTGCCAAACATGGCTTTAAACGCTTTTTCTTTCTGAATGGACATGGCGGCAATATCGCAGTTCTCAAAACCGCCTTCACCGAAATTTATAATGACCTGCCCGATGTGCGCTGTCGGCTAGGGAACTGGTGGGCAAGCAGTGAAATATATAAATTAGTCAAAGAGCTTTATGGCAACCAAGAAGGCTATCACGCCACACCCAGCGAAGTTGCCGTTACTATGTATCTCTATCCTGACTCGATCAAAAATGCACCTCTCAGCGAATCTGTAAATAGAGATAGTCGCATCTATAGCCCAGAAGAATTTCGTAAACGCTATCCTGATGGACGCATGGGTTCAAATCCTGCTCTTGCCACGATCGAGCATGGACAACAGCTTTTTGAGCTAGCGGTAAAAGAACTAGTCATTCAGTACAAAGACTTTTTGACTGAAGTCTAAGCCTTATCAAAGGCAAAACTTTGCGTCAACTTTACTTTCTAGTCACAAGTTTTTAGTTACAAGATTAAGTCATTTGCCGCAAAGCACAAAACTGCAAAGCATTGTATGCTGAACATCTTAAACATCAAATCAAACATTAAAAGTACTTGAATTTAGGCATCATGCTGGATCGAGCAGCGATAACTGTAGCTATTTCTCTATGTCCTGAAGAAGCCCTGTGCTACTTAGCAAGGGTTTACACCACCCTAGTTATTTTCAATCCACCTGAATTTCTCAAGACTTCTATTGACACTAGAGTTTTGATTCATTCCCTTGGCTATCCCGACCATCCTGACTCTGCTCACACATGTCGGCAACTCATGGATGAGTTTGGCTTCGATACTGACACTTTCCCTGCTTCGGCAATTCAAGGACTAGCAACGATCGCGGAAATTTTTCCTTGCGATCGCGATAATTTGGAAGTAGATTTTGAACTCGATCAACATCTTGATATTGCGCCCACAAGCCTCATTGATATTCAATCAAGGGTACAAGACCAAGGACAATCTGCATGGTTAGTGCAATTGAAGGAAACTTACTTTTTGCAAGAGCCGATTTATGATGTTTTGCCACCGATGCACATCGCTACAGGAGATGTTTGGTTACCGCAAAACACATCTCATGTAGAAGATTTTCAAAATGCCCTCAGTCGAGATATTCTTCGCAGCAAAGTTTGAGACCAGTAAAGGCATCGCGAAGCGATGCCTTTGTCGCTTTAGGGAATAAGAAAAGATTGAACTTTATTACTGCCTTCTGTTCTCAGGAAATTGCTAGCAAAAATTAAACGTTTCTTTTTAGATTTAGCGGCTACAGCACTAACAACAGGTGGATAGTAAATCTGACTATTTATCAAAGTGGGAGTTCGCCATACTAATTTGCCAGTCTTATCGTCAAAGGCGCTGATCCAAATATTGCTGTCGGCAGAACCATGAGAATCTCAGGTCACATTTTGGATTTCCATATCAGGGACATACAGCAGACCATCTGACCAAATTAAATTTTGAGGTTCAGTGCCATAGACGCGAGGTAGTTCAAGTCGGCGTAAAAATCTGCCCGTTTCCTTATCTAGTACTACAAAATTATTACCAGAATCACCTTTATATTGCCAAACAAAAACTTCGCGATCACTCACCGCTTTGATTTTACCAGTGATAGTGTATGACCATTTCTCTTTACCAGTTTGGAGAGCGATCGCACGGATGCGTCCTAATGGCTGCATCTTAGGAAAACCAAAGACAGAAGTATAGATTGTGTCTTCAAAAACATCGGCAGACCATAATCGATTGGGATCTTGCGGTGCAGATTCCCAAGTCCATAAAACCTTTCCTGATTGCACATCTATCACCGTAAATTGTTCAAGCCGACCTGCGGTTGTGTCATGAAAAGAAGGTAAAAATAAAATTCCATTCTGCACCACTGGCTGAATTGCAGAAATACCAATCAACCCGTTAGTCTTAGGAAGCTGATATGACCAAAGCGGTCTCTGTTTGTTGATTGTAAATATTTTTGTTTGATAGCCTGTGGGTACTGGTTCCGTCAAGTGAGACACAAAAAAGTATATTTGAAGCCAGTTAAAAGACATATCGAATAGAAAACAACTGTGACCAAGAAAGCCCAAC
>JAYVVP010000439.1:0-6984 GCA_043786935.1 Pseudanabaena sp.
ATATTTTATAGAAGTATTCGATGATGCTTATACAGGTGCAATTCAGCTAGCTAGTAGTGAAACGGGAATTACCAAAGCAACTTTCCCAAAAAATTGCCCATATACGCAAAAGCAGGTTTTAGATTCAGACTTCTTGCCCAATTAATTAACTCCTCAATCATTAACCGCCCAATTGATTACTTAAAGTCACTATGGTCATCCCTGAACCTCCCAATGAGTTATGCCAAGAATTACGCCAAACACTTCGTAAGGGTCAGCAAACAATGGCAGATTGGCGGGGTGGTGAGTTGGCGGTGTCAGCCGTGCCAGGGGCGGGGAAATCAACAGGAATGGCAGTAGCGGCAGCGATTGCGATCGCTAATTTCAAGCTAAATCGCCAAAAGCAATTGATAATCGTTACTTTTACGCGTTCAGCAGTGAGCAACATTCGCAAAAAAGTATCAGAACATTTAAAAAACCTGCATCTTCCCCAAAGTGCTTTCACTGTCAGTACTTTGCATAGTTTGGCTTATACAATCGCTAGCGCTCATCGTGAACTATCAGGATTTGGATTAGGGGAAACGGCGATTGTTTCGGAGTCGCAAAAGCAACGATTGATTCGTAATGCTACGAATATCTGGGTAAAGGAAAATCCAAATTTATATAATTTGCTGCTAGAAGGTCGCAGCTTTGATGGCGAAGATACAGAACGCTTGCGACGACAGACGGTGTTGCGAACTGATGTTTTACCGAGCTTGGCAAAAGAGGCGATCGCTACTGCCAAAAGTTCAGGCTTGAGTGCTAATGATTTGCGTGAAGCGGAGGCGACTAACAGCGGTGACATTTTGGCGATCGCAGCGGGACTCTATGAAACCTATGAGCGACTTTTGCGACAAGAAGGCGCGATCGACTATGACGATATGATTTTGGGCGCGTTGCGAGTATTGAAAAATGAAGGGGTACGAAAATATTGGCAAGAGCGGATTTTTGCAGTATTTGAAGATGAAGCACAGGATTCTTCACCTTTACAAACTAAGTTGCTAGAGATTTTGGCAGAGGATGAGGGGCTTAAAAACCTGATGCGAGTCGGCGATCCTAATCAAGCGATTAACTCGACATTTACGCCTGCTGATCCACGTTTTTTTAATGAATTCTGCGATCGCTGCAACATCCTCTCCCAACTCTCAACTCTTGACCAAGCAGGACGAAGCACTGTCAACGTGATGCGCGCTGCAAATTATGTCTTGCATTGGGTCAACCATTCTGAATATGCCAAGTTTGAAAAGCCATTCCGTCCGCAAAGAATCCATCCTGTAGATAAGGATGACCCACAAGCAAATGCTAATCCTGCACCGATTGGCAAGGGAGTAGAAATTTATTTACCAAATACTGTGGATGATATCGAGCATGAAATTGAGATGATTGGGGAACGCATCAAGCAATTACATGAGCAAGATCCGAATCTCAGTATGGCGATTTTGGTGCGTCAGCATAATCAAGGACGATTTGTGTCTGAGTCTCTGGCGTGGCTGACTAAGCAGCATGAGATTAAAATTTATGATGTCGAACAGAGCGATCGCCGATCACGAGTGCCAATGGATATGTTAGCAATTTTGCAATTTATGGAACGTTCTCACTCGCCCGACAATCTTAAATCAGCACTCGAAGTTCTCAAAGATCGCCAAAAAATCTCATCGCAGCAAGACCTCAATGCTCTCGCTAGCAATCCTGAAAAGTTTCTCTATCCCACTCCCTTAGATGCTTATTTATCGCAAATATCTCTAGAAACTCAAGCAAAATGTATAGGATTACTACGCGCTAAGATTGAGCTTCCTTTATATAATCTGATTCCATTTATTGCGTTTGCTCTCTATGACGAAGAAGCTGGGCTACTCGCAACCGCTGATAAGTTATGCGATCGCCTTAATCAGCAACTTATAGGTAATTATTCGATGCAATCGGTGATTGAATCACTTAAGGAAATTGTTGAGTCTGAAAATTTTGAAGCGGTCGAAGATGAAAACCTCGAAGGGCGCTATATGACAGGCGGTCAACTGACAATTATCAGTCTCCATAAAGCTAAAGGACTAGATTGGGATGTCGTATTTATGCCCTTTTTGCATAAACGCATTTGTCCAGGAGAAGCTTACATTCCCGAAGCCGTAAAGTTCTTAGGGGATTTTGGGTTGCCTGAAGTTACTAGAGCACAAATTAGTGCAATCGTACATGGCGATCGCATTCCCAATGCTGACGATGCATGGACACAATACAACTATCTTAAGCAATCGGAAGAGTTTCGTTTACTTTATGTTGGCATGACCCGTGCCAAAAAACTATTGTGGCTATCGGCTGCCCAATCGGCTCCATTTGGTTGGAATACCTTAGAAAATCGTACCGATAACGCCGCAATTTGCCCCGCAATTACAGAACTTGCCCGCAAATTTCCTGAGCTTGTGTCTAAGCAAATAGCTCATCAATAATTCCATCACTAATAACTAATGGTGAATTAGAGATTTCTTGGCTGACTTCAACAACTCGTAAATGCCAAGTATCTTTAGAATTTAACAAGGAAATGTACATACAGTTAACTAGGGAATTCGCACTAGTGTCGTGATTTATTTGTGCTGTGAATAATCGATAAAAAAAGATGTAGGGGCGATTTATGAATTGCCTCTACATCTTTTTTGTTTTTTATACATTGGTCATCTGAAAAATACCATAGCATCGCAACTTGCTCTACTGAGAAATTGTGTCACGCGCTTACTTATCTTCTAGACCGAGAATGCGACCACCTCTAAAAGATGAGGCAGAAAAATCATTTTTATATTCCTGACGATATTCAGGCTCTTGCGAATCTGGAGATAGAAATGTTGAATTGGCAATGAGAAGATCAGGACGGACAATCAAGCAGTCAGTGCAAGTTACAGGAGGTGCTGGAAGTGTGATACTACCGCCTGTAACAGTAGTTGCTCCAAAGACAATAGGAGAAAAACCATTAGGAGAAAAGCTGTCACGAACAAAAGTAGAGGTAATGGTAGTAGGAGCATTTGTAAATGCCCCAGTTGGACTAGTTCCGTCGGTTGTCCCATTAAACTGCAAAGTGGAAGTTGGATTATTACTAAAACCAAGATCTAACATAAAGAATTTTGATGCAGTAACAGTACTAGTAAGACCGCCAACCCTAGCAAGGTTGCCATTGAAGGCATTAATACTTACAGATCCCAGAGGTGTGAGAACAGTAGAGTTTTGAAAATCTCGGAGAATAGCTATTCCATCATAGCCGACATTAAGGACTCCTCCAACTATTTGAACAGTTACAGTCTGAGCAAAACTTGGATCTGCTGCCAATATACTTGAGCCTGTTATGCCCAATAAAAGAGACAAAGCGATGATTTTTTTCATATTTTTTCCTACAAATTAGAGATAAAAGACTTTTCCCACACCCAATCAGTAACGTAACCCCATTAAGCAGTTTATATATCTACCTAACAATAAGCTTACCCCGCTAATAGTGCAGAATCGATCAACTTGACAACAAATCGTAGCTATTATAAATTAGTAGAGGCCATTCATGAATTGCCTCTACTAATTTATGATTGCTGTATTTAGAACGTAAATGTAGTTCTCAAAGCACCAATTGTAATCGTGTTGCTACTTGCCGTGTTACCAGGGCTAAACACAAATACCACACCAGGAGTGATACTGATGTTCTTAGAAAGAGGATAACGATAGAACAACTCAAGATGGGTTGTGGTCGCTGGTTGAGCACCAGCTATACCACCTGTACCACTTAGCAAACTAGGGAAGTTAATATTTCCACTCAAATTACTGGTAGTGATGCTAGGTGGTTGTCCGACATAAAGACCAAACAAATCACCTTCCCTGAACAGGTCGATCAAATTGGCATAGGTCATCCAGTTAAAAGTATTCACATTGCCAGAGAATCCAGCATTCTGAATATTAGAATTGGTGAAGCCAAGCCAACCACCGAGATTAAGCTGATTAGTTGCCCGCCAAGAGAGCGATCCACCAAAGGCATTGGTATTAAACTTTGATGCGACATTGGTCGGAAAAGTGATTCCAAGGAAGTTGTCACCGACTGCACTGCCGAGCGTACCGTTGTTGGTGTAGGAATTGATGTAATAGAATGCGGTATCAACTCGATCAGCAATAGTGGCAGCTAACTGCACCCCAATCGAAGTTGGTCCTCCAAACAAACCGCCATCACCAGTCGCCGCCGCCGCATTACCTGCTGAGTAAACACCCTGCAAGCTAAAACCTTTGGCAATCTGCCAGTCAAAACCTAAACCAGCCTGTCCAGCATTCAGGCTAATGATCGGGTTGCGCTGGGCAAAGAGCGAGATAGGACCATTACCTGCACTCTCAATTCGATTTGCGCCACGAAATACGTTAACTGCATTCACACCCCTAGGTCCCACAATAATCGCTAGGCGATCGCCTAGATAAAAACGATAGTTGAGGTCAGTTAGCGTAAATGTATTGGCGGTATTTCCTTCGTAAGCAAGGCGAGTGAAGCCATTGTTGAGCGCATTAAAACTTGTAAAAGGGGCATCGGTGGAAATGTTCCCCGCTTGCAGACTAGTCAGCAGCAAACTGCGATCGGAGAACTGCGTTAGTAAACTGAGTTGAACATTTGCGCCAAAATTGACATTTGTAGCAGGATCTGAAGAAACTGCACCAGCAACTCTAGGAATATTGGCGTTGTTGCTCAGCCTGCCTTGCAAACCAAAAATTGCTTGACCAAAAAGTTTAGTTGTTGTCGAGAACTGTTGTGCCTCAAGTTTTGCAGTTTTCGCATCAAGGGCATCAACACGACCGCGCAGGGTTGCAAGTTCTGCTGCAAATTCTTCTTGCAGCTTTTGCAAGGTAGCAAGATCTTCTTTGCTGACTTTATCAGCTAGACCTGCGGAAATAATCTCATTGATCTTATCCAAACAAGCATTCAAACCAGCCGCAAATTCATAGCGACTAGTTGCTTGTTTACCACGAAAAGTGCGATCTGGATAACCTGCAATACAGCCATAGCGCTCAACCAAAGATTGTAAGGCTGTAAAAGCCCAATCAGTAGAACGCACATCACTCAACCGAGAAACAGATGAAACATTTTGTGATGTTTTTGTTGATGGACTCTGGACTTTATATTGATTAATCTCTTGAATGAGCAACGACTCACTAGATTTGTTGATTACAGGATTAGTTTTGTCTAGAGGAATCTTCACCATCGGATCGTTACTGATCGCTTGAATCAGACCAGAATCACTTGGATTAGCAATAACGGTCGCGGTTTCGGCTTGAGCAAAACCTCCCATGAGCGTGGAAGATGCAAGCACCGAACTAAACCAAAACAAATTTAGTTGTTTTTTATAGTTATAAATCTTTAAAGACATTGAATTCTCCTCATACCAAATCAGCAGCGAGTTGTAGCAATGCTGACAACTTAACAACTAAGTTATAGCTTTTCTGTCTTCATTTCAACAAGATCTTGAATGAGTTCAAGTAGATTTTGCTTTATGAGTTTGTCTTCTAACAACCTGAGATCATCCTGATATTGTTGATGCTAAGATATGCCTTGATATTTTGTTAAGAGAGCAATATATGGCAACTAGACGCAGTGATAGTGCATTTCCAATCAGCCACAATCGAGATACGGAAAACCTGATCGAAGGAATGACCAAACGCGAGTATTTTGCGATTATGATCATGCAAGGATACACGACCGCAAATACTAAGTTTGAAGATGAGTATCAAAAAGCTCGTTTATCTGTTACTGAAGCTGATGCGCTGATCGATATTCTTGCCTACGAAGCTAATCCTAAAGCTTAGTTACTATACTTCTCTGATTTTGGTTATCTTTAAACTATGCTCTTCCGATCGCTAAATAAAATATTTACCCAAATACTTTATCCGAAAGCCAAAAAACTGCCTGTTTATCAGCTTGGTAATCCCGTTTTACGAGAAATCGCCAAACCGATCGCTGATGTTCGTGAGCATGAAATTCAGGACTTAATTGATGAGATGTTAATCACTCTCAAAGATAGTAAAGGCGTGGGTTTAGCGGCTCCTCAAATTGGGCGATCGCTTCAACTCGTGATCATTGCTTCGCATCCCAATGAGCGATATCCCCATGCCCCACAAATGGAACCAATTGCTATGCTCAATCCTAAAATCATTTCACATTCAGTTGAGACTGAAAAAGGATGGGAAGGTTGTCTTTCAGTACCGATGATTCGTGGACTTGTGCCACGTTATCGCGAGATTGAAATTGAATATAGCGATCGCGAAGGCAACCAGCAAAGCACCAAACTTACAGATTTTGTTGCCCGAATATTTCAACATGAATATGATCATTTAGAAGGCAAAGTCTTTTTAGATCGAGTAGAGACTTCATTTGATTTAGTAACTGAAGCAGAATATCAAAAATTATGACAGAGATAAAAAATGTTTTAGGCGGAAAACTCACTCTATGTTGTTCATCGCCAGTAACAGGATTTTATCGTGATGGCTTTTGTCAAACTGGCGATCGCGATATTGGTATACATGTTATTTGCGCGGAAGTCACTGAGGAATTTCTTGCTTTCACCAAAGCGCAAGGCAATGATTTAGGCACGCCTGCACCAATGTTTAATTTTGCTGGTCTAAAAGCAGGCGATCGCTGGTGTTTATGTGCATCACGTTGGAAAGAAGCCTTAAATGCAGGTGTAGCTCCACCAGTGGATCTCGCTGCTACCGATGAAGCCGCTTTAAAGATTGTGTCTCTAGATATTCTGAAGCAATATAAAATTCAAAATATTATTTGACGAAACTTTTAGTACGAATATCAGAGATAATTTGTATGCAATGCTCGACCTAAGCTATATACTTTTCGGCAGAGACAAATTTCTTAACTATTACTAATTTACTGATTAATAATGTCTCCATACATAAGAGCATTACGTCCCCGTCAATGGACAAAAAATCTAGTCGTTTTTGCTGCACCTTTATTTG
>JAYVVP010000440.1:0-2422 GCA_043786935.1 Pseudanabaena sp.
GCAATCACTATCGATCGATCTAAAGCCAGAAGACCAAGAGCTACTAACCAAAGCGGCTGATCTAGCAATTCAGAAATTGGCTGGTGACAACAAGTTCAAAGACAAGAGCGTCCAAATCAACATACTTGATGATGTTCTCAAAGTTAGACGGCTACGCCCCAACAAGATCCTGTTTTCAGCAAAAAAGAATGAAAGTGGCGAGTGGGAGTCAATCGGTGTCCCGAATATCGATCCTAAAAAAGATCTGCAAATACTAGGCGAACTAGATCGAGTCATTGAAACGAAAACATCGATCGAACAGCCAGAGATCGTACAGCCAGATCCTCAGATCGTAGAAGAACCCACCATCGTTGCAGAGTTAGATAAGTCAAAAACCGAGCAAGTCTTGGAAGAAACCGAGCAAGTCTTAAAAGAAATCAAGCACATTAGTGAAGACCAGAATCTAGTCCATTTAGATGACAAGCACTCGGAGTCCCAAATTCTAGAAACGCAAACCAACACCGAGACAAAAACTTCGATCGAATCAGAGATCGAGCAGCCCAACCATCAACCTTTAACACCAATCGTAGAAACAACAAGCACTAAATCTAAGCCAGTAAAGTCATCGAAAAAATCAAAAGACAGAGGACGTTAAAGTTGAAAAATCATGCAACGCAATGTATGTAATCCCCTGCGCTCCAAAGTACCGACTCGCCCCTCTTGCATCGACAGCTTATTACCTGTTACTAGCTGAGTAGCACCATTACCTACCTTATGCCGTAGCAACAAAATTGCCTGTTGCCTTTGATTCAAAGACTCAAACAGTTTGAGTAAAATAGCATCATCGGCGATCGTAACATCGAAACTCAATTTTTTAAGTAGGGCGACTCGCAACCAATCCATATTATCATCGGCTAAACCTTCATCAATAATAGATTGAATGAGGATAGCATTTTTAGCGGCATTGGCTTTTGCTTTAGCAATTCCCCGCAGAACACTCTGCTGATGAAAGGCGATATCTCGAAACATCATAAGCTGACAGTAAAACAAAAAGGCTTATACTTATTATTCCCAAAACAATGCCTAGCAACGTTGCTAGGCATTGTTTTAAAACTAAGACAAAAGATTTTCTAACTGAGCTAGTAAATCATCGACTTCAGACCATCTTGCAAAATTACCATCAGACTTGGCTTTTTGCAAGAAGGAAGTAACTCTTTGCTGTCGATCGGGCAGTCGATCTGATATAACAGATTCGTTGGTTGAAGCTTCCTGAGTAGCTGTCACATTATCTTCACTAGACTGTTCAACCTCTGAAGCTAAAGAGAGCAATACCTTAACTTGCTTCTTAATTTCAACTAAAGAAAATCCAGCGAATGCACTTTTGATTAAATCCTCTCGTTGCTCTAGATTAGGAACTCCTGAAATCGCGATCGCCTTAGTATATTCGAGTCCATTCATTACGGCATCTACGACATCGCTAGGAAGGTTTAGCTATTTAAGGCGTTGCCGATAAAAAGAACTAACCACCATCTGACAGTTCTCTAAAATTATATTGGAGACAGTTTGATGGTGATTTAGCATTAACCGTTCGTCAGCATGACTTTCAGCTTCACCACCTTCTAGCTCAGAAACGGGGAAACGTTTCCCCGTTTTAGAATCGACATCAAGAGGACGTTTTTTATCAGGATGGCGAAGGGCTAGGTGGCATTCAATCACTAATTCTTTAGCTTCTTCGATCGATCCCAGATTCAACTCAGCCACTATTAAATTCAAAATAGCGACAGTTTGCTCAAAAACATTCAGCCCCTCTCTTTGAAGATTTTCTGCTAAGGCAATTCTCCTAGCGTCTCGATCGGATAGTTCCAATATTGCTACTGGCACCCTCCAGTCAAATTTAGCAAAACTAGATACTGCATACGTCTCGATCGGATAGTTCCAATATTGCTACTGGCACCACCTCTAATCCTAATGTTTTTGCTGCTTGTCCTAACGTTAGTGCGTAGCACTATACCAGTCGCGGAGTTGTCCAGGGAATCAGTTACATCTATCAGGGAGAAGTGAAAAAAGGTGGGGATGTCGATCGCAGTTGGAAATTGCTGTTGGCTAGATTCGACCAGACCCCAGAAAATTTAGAGTTGATGCGATCAGCTAATCTTAAAAGTCAATCACTGAGCATCGAGCTAAAGCTGGAAGACCAGGAGTTATTGACTAGAACGGCAAACTTAGCAATGCAGAAATTAGCGGGTGAGGATAAGTTTAAGGACAAAAGTGTTCAGATCTTAATCGTTGATGATGTTCTCAATGTTCGACGGCTGCGACCTAATAAGATAATTTTGTCGGCTACCAAAGATAATGACGGTGAATGGAAGTCAATTGGTATGCCTAATATCGATGCTAAGAAGGATCTGAAAATCTTAGGAGATGTGACAAGGGTAGATGTGAC
>JAYVVP010000441.1:0-2419 GCA_043786935.1 Pseudanabaena sp.
GGGAGTAGTCCTGATAGTCAAATTCTATTAACTAAGTTGTTACTTGGTTTTTGGTTATGGCTTGCTGCTCCTACATTCCTGATGCTTGTTAATTTTGTCTATTTGCAATATAGGAGTCGCCTCAATGCACATGGATAAAGGAAGAAGAAGCATAAAATTAAATTTGTTGTATAAACTGCCAATTTTGTTAATAGCGATTATTTCTGTTTTGCTTATTTTTGAAGATAAGGCGATCGCACAAGAAGCCGATGTGCCGAAACCTAATGGCAACGGAGACTTTAATAGCATATTTGTACAAGGAAATCGTGGTTATTATGCTGTTAAAAAATGGCTAGTTATTCAGTTTGTAGAATCAGAAGTGAATGATCCCACTGTAAATTGTCGATATACCCCGAATGGAGAGATAAGGTCGCGCATTCCCAGAGGGGCTATCCTTACGGCTGTTTTTAATCAAACTGCACAGGGTCGCGTACCCAATCCCCATACCTCAGCCGATGATGCCATTGTTTTAGACAGTAGTGGCTCCCCTTGGTTGCACGTAATCGGCACAAGAAAGGAGTTAGCCTATCCCGTCCGACCTCTAACTTTCGATGATTTAGGAGAATGCTATGTGAGAGCCAATTTAAAATATATTGCTCCAATTAATCCCGATGCGATCGATTATTACGATCAAAAGACATCTTCTTCTTACTGTATCAGTAGGTCTTTGTCCTGCTTACCTATCATATATCGATGGCTATCACTAAGATAGTTGTTTTCATCATAGTCAATTAACGATATCAATAATAATATGCCAGACATCAATCCACCAAACATAATTGAGCCTGACACGATTGAAGTCGAGGGAAGGCGGATCGCTGGCAGGCTAATACTGATAAACGACGTGCCAAAATAACAGGTGGACAGCAGACAATTGAGCCTAAAATATACGATCAAAAAGAAATTGAAAGCTTGCCAATTTCAGTACAGCAATTTTTTAAGACAGTGCTTAAGGATAGACAAGCGCTCCAACTTCCATGAATAATATTCGGCGTCAGTGTATATTAAGTTGGCAAATTCCGTTGATTGGGTTTTGGTTAACGTTTTTCTTGGGTTTTGGATTCAGTTACGCTAATCAAGATACTAGACTAGAAGTTCAGTTTGTAGGACTGATAGTATTCACTATTTTGGTGGTGATTGGTAGTTATTATACTATTCAAGCTTTTCGCTCCTTTCAACGCTACAAAAACAAAAACTATCTCAAACATGCGATCGCTGGATTATCTTGTAATCTTTTAATAATCTTGGTCATTGCCATCAGCATTAGCGCAATCTACGCCCTGAACTATCCCGCGAATACAACAAAGCATTCACTAGAGCAGTTTAAGCCTTCGTCAAATACGTCTAAGCTTCCTATCTGGATTGACACTGATCCAGCATGTGGTCAAAGCTCCACTGATGATGTGGACGATTGTTGGGCTTTAATGATGGCACTGCGTTCACTAGAACTCGATATTCGAGGAATTAGTACAGTTTTTGGCAATACTAAAGGTGAAACTGCTTTTCAAACTGCACTTCAGTTGGTTCAGCGTTTTGAAATCACGGATCAGTCAAATCTAACTTCTCCTCCTATTTATGAAGGTAGCCATTTTAAGGGAAACTCAGAGTGGAAAACAACATCTGCCTCGGAGGCGATCGCCTCGACATTAATTCGCGAAAAGATAACCCTGATTGCTCAGGGACCACTAACAAACATTGCAACCGTAATCGTCAATCATCCCAATTTAGTTCAGAATATTGAACGTATCGTCATGGTAGGTGGAAGACGCCCTGGTAGTTTATTTCACCCTGGGCAACAGTGGTGGTTCCATTTTCGCGACTTCAATATCGCTCAAGATCCTCTTGCTGCCAAGATTGTTTTAAACTCCAAAATCCCACTGGTACTAACGCCGTTTGAACTTGCCACAAAGGTAACGATTACGCGATCGGATTTAGAACAATTAGCTGCTGGTGATGAAGCCGCCCGCTGGTTAGTTCAAGTAAGTCAGGCTTGGATGTCATTTTGGGAGGATAAGTTGCACAAAAAGGGATTCCATCCGTTTGATGCGATCGCAGTTGGCTACGTCACCAGCCCTGATTTGTTTAACTGTGAAATTTCACCCGCACGCATTGGGTTTAGTATATTTCTCGAACCATTTGGCTTAGGGCGAGATCTCGAAGTAGCTCAAAATATCAAAGGTTCGCAAGTATATTACTGCGTAACATCAGTTAATCAAAGATTTAAAGACCGCTTGATTGAGCGTTTGAGGGGGCATAAAACAATCTAAGAATCAGTTTGAATCCTCATTTAAACGCTTTGATTAAAGCCTCAAATTGCACTCGCAATGATTTATCATGAGCCGAAACAGTTGGAATCTGGCGGTCAATACCTAGAAATTCA
>JAYVVP010000442.1:0-18081 GCA_043786935.1 Pseudanabaena sp.
GGAGGAGTATTTCCTAGCCGTGAGGATTTAGAAGGACGCTCTGCCAGATTAGATGAGCAAGATTTAGATATAAGTTTCACACAGGTTCTCTGCCTTGATGCTTCTCTCGCAATTACCCAGACAACTTCCATTCCCACTTGCAAAAAACCTTAATCCAAATCTCTTTAACCGTAAGGGGCAAAGCTAAGCTTTGCCCCTTTCTTGGGGTTTGATTGTTATATTGAGATTAATAGTCTCTGCAATCACAACCTCATGACTTTTGCCACCACCACCTCACCCACCCATACAAATTTCAAAATTCGTGCCGATATCCTCGATCTGCAAGCTAGCCTCGTGCAATGGCGTAGAGACTTTCATCGCTTTCCTGAATTGGGGTTTAAAGAAAAGCGGACTTCTAGTGCGATCGCGGAAAAATTAACCGCATGGGGCATCCCTCACCAAACAGCGATCGCCGAAACAGGTATCGTCGCCACAATCGCAGGGACAAAACTAGGTAATGGCAAAGTCTTAGCAATTCGCGCTGACATGGATGCGCTGCCAATTCAGGAAGAAAATATCGTTAGTTATAAATCCCAAATTGACGGACTAATGCACGCCTGCGGTCATGATGGACATACCGCGATCGCTTTGGGGACAGCTAAATATTTATGGGAACATCGCGATCGCTTTAGCGGCACGGTCAAAATTATCTTCCAGCCAGCCGAAGAGGGGCCAGGGGGAGCAAAACCAATGATCGAGGCAGGAGTACTCGAAAACCCTAAAGTTGATGCAGTGATTGGCTTGCATATTTGGAATAATTTGCCCTTAGGAACGGTCGGCGTGCGAAGCGGCGCATTGATGGCAGCCACAGAATACTTCTATTGCAAAATCATCGGACGTGGTGGACATGGTGCGCTTCCGCATCAAACGATTGATTCGATCTTAGTAGCGGCTCAAGTCGTAAATACAATTCATACAATCGTCTCGCGAAATGTCAGTCCCCTTGAATCCGCCGTGATTAGCATTGGTGAATTTCACGCTGGTTCTGCTACCAATATCATCGCCGATTCCGCCCAAATCAGTGGCACAGTAAGATTTTTTAATCCTGAAGTTGGCATAAAACTAGCACTTCGTCTCGAAGAAGCGATCGCAGGAGTCTGTGCGGCGCATGGCGCAACCTATGAGTTGAAATATACCAACCTCTATCCACCTGTCATTAATGATTATGCGATCGCTGAATTAGTGCGTTCGGTTGCAGAAACAGTAATTGAAACTCCCGCAGGTATCGTTCCCGAATGCCAAACGATGGGCGGTGAAGATGTATCTTTCTTTTTGGAAGCTGTCCCAGGTTGCTATTTCTTCCTCGGTTCTGCTAATCCTGACAAGGGGCTAGCCTATCCCCATCATCATCCACGCTTTAATTTTGATGAAACAGCCTTGGCGACTGGGGTGGAGATTTTTGCCCGTTGTGTCGAGAAGTTTTTAGATTAGACAAATCTTTTTTAGCTTGAAATCTTTTTTAAATTATTAGGCAATGCTGCTACGTTTGCGTGATTCTTTATAGGAAGTGGTCACATTTCGTAAGCCTGACTTTACCATTTGCTGTTCTAAAATTGCAAAGAAACGGCGGCGATCGCTAATAGTTACTACAGCCTGATTGTGTGCTTCAGCAAGGGCGACAGGATAGCCATAGCCTTTTTGTACTTGAGCGAGAATGATCGTCAAAGCTTGCGATCGCAGTTCTAGATCGAGAGCAGTCCAAGCTGGCATTTCTATTCGGGCGATTTCTGTTCCGACATGAAGATAGCAAAAATAGATTTGATGTTCACCATATTCTTGCAAGATCTTTGCGTGGCTTTTCCAAAGAGGACTGCATTCTCCTACCTTCAGTAAGCGATTCCATAATGCACCATCGCGCAGAGGTTGCAGTTGACTGCAAGGAGAGAATTCAAGAGGTTTAGATGCACAATGGGTAGTACAGTCAGGCTGCTCAAATGGACATAGTTGTAACCGTAAAAAATTAGTAGCTTCCGCAGCACGAGGAGCGCTGATATATCCTGCTAAGGGAATCTTCTGCTCTTTTAGTTTGTCCCATGCGGCAAGAATGTCAGGTAAAAGTTGCGATCGCGCACCCGCAGGAATGTCATCAAATTCCCAATGAATTAACGCTCCATCAGTAAAGGCTAGCATCGGTAATTCATACACGTTAGTCAGAATCTGCGATCGCGTCTCCATCGCTAAATTAGCTAGAGCCACATTTTCGGTAACTGTGCGCTTAAACGTCATCCATTGTTCTGTCTGAATTCCCCATTGCCGAGCTTTGTAGAGGTCTTCTGTTTTATAAAATACTTCAGGAATATTATCAAGTAATGGATAGATACCAGAATCATAGTGAATTGCAACTCTGCCAATATTTATCAAATAGCAATAGGCGATTTCATGACGGCTAGGCGCAATTTGGGAACCATCGGTAGCTAATACTATGTGAGGTGTAATGATAGGCGCGATCGCTTGAATTTGCGAGAGCATCTCAACTGGTTCGGCACAATTAAAGATTAAGCGATCGCGATATTCTTCATGTTGTTGTGAGAGTAACACTTGATTTACAGTAGCTTCATGAAATATGGTTTCAGCGCGATCAAGTTTGACTGTCAATTGCTGAGATTCTTTTTGCAATTGTTCAGACATCCCTTGCATCTGTCCCATCAATTTCTGCAAATCAAGCATTGTCGTCTCACAATAAATTTAAAATTAAAACGAATCTATCCTAATCATGCCTTTGTCTCAAGGTCGTTGGTCTAAGCATAACGTACTTAATATTTGCGATCGCCTTAATTGGATCGTCTTTTATAGTCATGGAATTTCTATCGATCAGTTTGTGTCATCAGCGATCGCTGAAAAAATCGCGGCTTTGATGACTGAGGGGTATCTCAAGGAACAGGCTAAGAGGGTTAGTCGGGCTAAGTATGAGGCGATTTTGGCTAAGGTTCCAGATGTCGAGACAGAAGTATATGCTCGGTAAGCGATCGGCTAATGTTTACATCCGAACAACCAACGCGATCTCCCACCATATTAATATACATTAAAATATTTTAATGTGAAGATGATAATAAGCTAATGCAAAGTCATTCAAAATCTATCTAAAAGATCTTAATTTAAATAGGCAAGAAAAAATTCAATTTTTAAGAGGTGATTCTAGAAAATACAAGATAAAGAATCTATACTAATTGAAAGGTTTGGCTAAATAAACAGTTATCTATTAAGGAATTTGTAAATGTGTTTAAATGAAGATTCGATTCGCTGGGCAATTGACTTTGTACTTAATCATTCTGACGGCGATCTTTTCCCAAAGATTTTAGAAATCGATGCCATTTCTCAAAAAGCAGATTTGTTTGTAGAACTCATTGCAGGAAAAGATCTATCTTTGTTTCCTGCTGGCTCTTGCCGTCGCTTTATTGTTCCTAAAGACGAGGTTTCATATCGTCAAGCGACACAATTAGACCCTCAGGATTCAATTATTCTCTCGGCATTAATGTTTCAGTATGGTCAGGGCATTGAGAACAGAAGATTGCCGACTACAAAAGTATTTAGTTATAGATTTAATCCAGATTCTATATTAGGGCTTTATTCAAGTCAAAATGCATGGAATGACTTTTGGCAAACTGCATATTTAAATAGTCATAGTTCTAGTTATATTGTTTATTGTGATATTGCTGATTTCTATAATCAAATTTATCATCACGTTGTTGAAAATCAATTGATTGCTTCAAACTTTCCTAATCAAGCTAAAAAATGGATAATTCAACTATTGGCATCAACAACAGCAGGAGTATCTCGTGGATTACCAGTAGGCTCACACGCTATACATCTTCTTGCTGAATGTACAATGATTCCTATTGATAACGGTCTTTCTTCAAAAGGGATAAACTTTATACGATTTGCTGATGATATTATGATCTTCTGTGATTCAGAATCTTCTGCAAGGCAGGCAGTATATTCAATCGCCACTACTCTCGATCAACAACAAAGATTGATGCTTCAAAGGCATAAGACCAAGATATATAATTCTCAAGAATTTCAAAATCTATGCGAATCTATGCTTGAAGATCGACCTATTAACGATGATGAAGATCTAGTTTTAAATATTGTTCGTAAATATTCAGGAGATAACCCCTACGCAACAGTATTTTACAATAGTATCTCTAGTGAGGATTGGCAATTGTTGTCTAATGACATAATTGAAAAAATTATTAAAGAATATATTCAGCAAAGTGATGTAGATTATATTCGACTTCGATGGTTCTATAGACGATTAACACAGATTGGACACCCTGGAGCTATTGATATTTCCCTTGATGAGATCGAAAACCTAAGTCCTTGTTTTTCCAATATATGTACTTATCTAGCATCTGTACAGTCTATAGAAAGAGAGAAATGGATACAAATTGGAGAAACATTATTGGATTTATTAACTTCTGACATTGTGAAAAGTAATGAATACTTTCGGCTTTCTATTTTTAGTCTTTTTACTAAAAATGAGTACATAAATCATTTTTCAAAATTAGCAGGACAATATACATCCAGCGAACCATTTGTTAGGAGAGAAATACTTCTTGCGGCAAAACAAAATTTAGCTTTTGATTGGCTTAGAGAGCAGAAAGAAAGTTCTCAAACGATGGATTCTTGGCAGAGATTAGCTTATATATACGGTAGTTCAGGCTTTCCTAAAGATGAAAAAGACTATTTCCTAGATAAGAGATGTAGTCTCGATAGACCGTTTGAGAAGGTTTTAGCTAAATGGGCAAAAAGTGTTTAGATTCTCATTAGGTTTAGACTGTGAAATAATACATAAAAAACTTTAGGTGCCTGAGCAGAACTTTTATAGGCAATGGCAATGACTATTTTGTGATAACCATCTCAAGGGTTAAAAAATGATTGGATTATTTGAGCTTTTGCAAAAAGTTGAGAAGAACTCAGGAATGTATTTAGGTCGTCAATCTGTTAGCGATCTATTTATGTTTCTATCTGGATATGAATTTGCCCGAAGTCGAGTTAATGTAGAACTTACTCAAGAAGAAGAAGACTTTTATAACGAGTTTCAGCCTTGGCTACAACAAAAACTAGGCGTAAGATCCGTTACCTCGTGGGCAAAGCTAATCATGCTTTCCTGTCACGATGAAAAGACAGGCTTTGAAATGTTTTTTAAATTCCTGAGAGAGTTTCAAGTACGCGATCAAGTTAAAGAAGCAGTAACAGCTTAATTTATGTGTGAACCTCAACGATATTCGTATGTAACAACAAAAAGCAGCGCTCAGCGCTGCTTTTTGCTTTTTAAAGAAAATACTTTAGACGGAAACTGTCTGCCACTCTAAGCGCTCTAGTGTATGAGAACGCTCAAGAGCACGCTCAAAGCTATCAAGTTTAGGTTCAATCAAGAAAGGTTCCCCAACGTAGCCTTGGATTGCTTCTTGAGTCTTCAATCCATTGCCTGTGATGTAGACGACAGTCACTTCTTCAGGATCGATTTTACCAGCTTCCACTAGCTTTTTGAGAACAGCGATCGTAGTTCCACCAGCAGTTTCGGTGAAAATGCCTTCAGTTTCAGCAAGCAGCTTCATTGCTTGAATGATTTCATCATCGTTGACTGATTCGATATTGCCGTTAGTTTTGCGAGCAATGTCGATCGCGTAGATACCATCAGCAGGATTACCGATCGCGAGACTTTTAGCAATAGTTTTAGGCTTAACTGGCGTAATGAAATCACGACCTTCTTTGTAAGCAGAAGCGATCGGTGAACAACCTTCTGCTTGAGCACCACTGAAGCGAACAGGCTTACCTTCAACTAAGCCCACTTTTACAAATTCATTAAAACCTTTGTAAATCTTGGTGAAGAGAGAACCAGAAGCAAGCGGAGCAACAATGTGATCAGGAAGCTTCCAACCAAGTTGTTCAATTACTTCATAACCAAGGGTCTTAGAACCTTCAGAGTAATAAGGACGAAGATTAATATTGACAAAGCCCCAACCGTGAGTATTTGCTACTTCCGAACATAAGCGGTTTACTTGGTCGTAGTTGCCATGCACGGAGAAAACTTTAGGATTGTAAATTGTTGTCCCAAGAACTTTGCCAGCTTCGAGGTCAGAGGGGATGAACACACAACACTCTAAACCTGCATGAGCAGCGATCGCGGCAGTTGAGTTTGCTAAGTTGCCAGTACTAGCGCAAGCAACAGTAGTGAACCCAAGCTCACGGGCACGGCTAAGAGCGACAGAAACCACGCGATCCTTAAAGCTTAAGGTGGGCATATTCACAGCATCATTTTTAATGTAGAGATTTTTGATGCCGAGACGCTTAGCAAGACGATTAGCCTTGAGTAACGGAGTCATTCCTGTAGAAACATCGATATAATTGTCAGTCTTGACTGGCAAGAAATCGCGATAGCGCCAAATTGAGAGGGGACCAGCCTGAATTGTTTCACGGCTGACTTTAGCGGCAATCACATCGTAATTATAGGCAACCTCTAAGGGACCAAAGCACAGTTCGCAAACATGCATCGCCTTAGCTTCATATTCTGCACCGCACTCTTTGCACTTGAGATTACTGAAGGTTTCAACGCGATCGCTGGTGTAAGGAGAAACAATGGTTGCAGTCATGTTCTTGGTTGCCCTTTTAGTCACTAAAAGTTTTTGTTGTTATTTCTTTATTGAAATGAACTTTAACATGTCCCTTTATAGTCGTCAAATATACCAGACTATTTTAGTCGGGTATTATTTTTGATAGTGAGAAGCTAAAAAAGGAGAGATGGCACTTTACGCTAGCTCTCTCAAGTTTTGAATCCCTATTTAAGACCTAACTTACATCCAGTCGTCATCGTCATCATAAGAAACTCTGGTATTAGGACGGCGGCGATCATCTTCATCTTTATTACGTTTGTTACGGCCAGCAAAACTACCAATACTTTCAAGGATGCCCCCAAATAAATCATCATCCTCATCTTCATAATCTTCGTCTTCGGCATAGAGTTCGCTCGACAAAGCATAAAGTGATTCTTGCAACTCTGACTGAGCGCGATCAATTAACGCATCATCTTCTTTAGCGATCGCATCTCTCAGCTTTTTGATTGAACCCTCGATTTGCTTACGACGTTCGTAACTAAGTTTATAGCCGTAATTAAGAGCCAAATCTTTTAGTTGTCGCTCTGCACCAATCGCAAGATTGTCGGCACGATTTAATTTTTCAATGCGTTCTCGTTTAGAGCGATCGCGATCGGCAAATTTTTCAGCTTCAGTGATCATTCGCTCTACTTCTTTTTCATCCAAGGTCGAAGCACCCTTGATCGTGACACGGCGTTCGACACCTGTGCGGCGATCGGTCGCCGTCACTGCCAAAATCCCATCAGTATTTAAATCAAAAGTTACGTCAACTTGAGCAACGCCTCGCGGTTGCGGATCGAGTCCACTTAATTTAAAACGTCCTAAAGATTTGTTGTATTCTGCCAGATCGCGTTCGCCTTGGATGACATGGATTTCTACAGAAGTTTGATTGTCTTCCGCGGTTGTAAATAATTCCATCTTGCGACAAGGAATTGTCGTATTTCTAGGAATTAAGCGCTTGACTACACCGCCCGAAGTTTCTACACCGAGCGATAATGGTGTGACATCAAGTAATAAAACATCCTTAATTTCGCCTGACAAAATTGCGGCTTGCACAACTGCCCCGATCGCTACAACTTCATCAGGATTAACACTTTGACTCGGTGGTTTACCGATCGCTCTTTCCACCATTTCTTGCACCGCAGGAATGCGCGTGGAACCACCGACCAAAACTACTTCGTCGATTTGACGCGGACTGATTTGGGCATCACGCAAAACCCGGTCAAGCGGAATTTGTAACCTCTCTAATAAATCAGTACTCAAACGCTCAAACTGCGATCGCTTTAAGTTGGCTTCTAAATGCAAAGGTCCTTCAGTGGTTGCCGTGATAAATGGCAAATTAATTTCGGTCACACTCACGGTCGAAAGCTCAATCTTGGCTTTTTCAGCTGCCTCCGTTAAACGTTGCAGAGATTGACGTTCTTTGCGAAGATCTACTCCATCAGTTTTTAAAAATTCTTCAGCGAGATAATTCACGATTTGGCGATCAAAGTCATCGCCGCCCAACTGCGTATCACCTGTGGTTGCTTTTACTTCAAATAAGCCATCACTCACCTCTAAAACTGACACATCAAACGTGCCGCCGCCAAGGTCAAATACTAATATTTTCTTATTACTTTTCTTGTCTAACCCATAAGCCAATGAAGCAGCAGTCGGTTCATTCAAAATCCGCTTCACTTCAATCCCCGCGATTCTACCTGCGTCCTTAGTAGCTTGTCGTTGCGAATCATTAAAATAAGCAGGAACTGTAATTACTGCACCAGTAACTGGCTCACCTAAATAGCGACTCGCCTCATCGACCAGTTTGCGAATCACCATTGCCGAAATTTCTTCAGGCGCAAAATCTTTTTCAAGTCTGGGGCTTCTTAACTTGATATTACCTAAATCGTCACGCCGCACTGTATATGGAACGCGCTTAGTTTCGGCTGAGAGTTCACTATGCTTGCGACCGATAAAACGCTTCACAGAATAAAAAGTATTGTCTGGGTTTAGCACGGCCTGACGACGCGCCATTTGTCCAACTAGCCGTTCACCATCTTTAGTAAAGCTCACAACTGATGGGGTGGTTCGACTACCTTCTGAGTTCGCAATCACTACTGGCTTGCCACCTTCCATGACGGCTACCACAGAGTTTGTCGTACCCAAGTCAATACCTACAATTTTGCCCATGCTTGACGTGTATCCCTGTTCGCTTCCCAAAACTGCTAATTAAATAGTTGTTAGATTTTAATTTTACCTTGACCTATAAACAAAAGGCTCTAACCCCCTGTGTTTTGAATTATAACAATATAAAAGCCATAAAGAAGATGAGACGATTTGCGTCCTCTTTGCTTATGGCTTTTACAATCTAGCCGAGAACTTCATTTTTCCAAGCATTGACCATGTCAGTTAGCTCTTTGCGAGTACTGGCAAGTAATAGGTAGCGATAAATAAACCATGCTGAATAACCAAAACCAACTAGTTCAAAAACACTAGATAGTAATGGTAGGCTATTTAAAAAATTTAAAAGCGCAGAAACAGCTATTAATAAAGGAATTATCGCGATCGCCGCAATTGCGATCGTAAGATTAGATTTCTTTCCTTCACCAAAATATTCTTCCCATTTTTGGGTAACTTGTTCCCATAGCTGATTAGTTACTTCTAAAGTGTCAGCTTTAGGGGTAGAGTCACCTATTGATTGGGCTGGTTCAGAGGCAGCAGATATCATTGGCTTTGTCTCTTCAAGAGCAGCGGTGAGAAGGGGAATATCTTTCTCAGTATCTACAGTTTCGATTAAGCTTTCTGTAGTTGCAATAGCAGTTTCTTTAGTTTCCATGATTTGTGTGATTTAAGGTTGAATCAGTAGGGTTGTGAAATCTTAGCAATATTTGCATCGCTTTGTTATTTAAAATCTATTAAGAGTAGTCGGCAAAAAAGCATGTTTCGCTCTTAATATCAATACTTCGGACAGTTTCAGAACCTTGTATCACCGATCGTGTATAAAGCTAGTACTTCAGTCTTTATTTAAATTAACGTTAGCGTTTTAGCCAACAGCCAATTAGATCAAATTATTACCCTGCAAGCCTTAGAGCCACGCTAAAAAAATGTCCGAAGTATTGATTGATCAAAAAGTTATTTGCGGGAAATCGAGGTGCGATCGCTTAGATACCAGCGCCAAGGAATTTCTGCTCCCTGTGTAATACCGATTCTAGTGGTTTGAAAAATTGGTTCTGCAAAATCAGGCGATCGCGGTTCTAGCCATAGATCAAAATCTGGATGCAAGGTTACACCATCAAGTTGACGATCAATTTTAAACAAGCGACAAAGTTTTCCTGGTCCTGCTGCAACTCGATGTGGTTTGTCTTTGGGATTACTCCAAGCTGGAAGGCGATCGCACTCGAGCGCCCGAATTAATACTGCACTGCAAAAATCTTCGCGATCGGTCACAATATTCAGACAATGATAAATCCCATATATTAAATAGACATAAGCTGTATTAGGTGCGCCAAAAATAGCTGTATTGCGTAAAGTTTTGCGGCGATAGCCATGACAGGAAGGATCAGTCGCGTCATACGCTTCTGTCTCCACAATAATTCCCCGATATTCAATCCCGTCAATTCTTCTGACTAAAGTGCACCCCAACAGATCAGGCGCAACTTCATAAGCAGGACGGGCAAAAAAAGATTTTTCTAGCAGCATGACCAACTCCAAACAAAAAGGGCACTTTGCGCCCTTTTTGTTACATGGGACAATTTACCCAACTGCTGACCCCATCAAGCCAAAATTCTTTTTTCCAGATTGGCGCATCAGTTTTCAATGTGTTGATCGCATACCGACAAGCTTCAAATGCTTCGGCTCGATGTGGTGAACCGACCGCAACTAAAACACTTATTTCGCCAATTTTCAGTTTGCCAAGTCGATGATGGATTACAACTTCAGTAATATCTGGAAATTTTGCTATGCAGCGATCGCCAATATCTTGAAATATACTCAAACTCATCGACTCATAGGCTTGATAATCTAAATAATCAACGGCTCTCCCCCCTGTTTGGTTGCGAACCATTCCACTCATCAGCACAACTGCGCCATTATGGGCATTGTCAGCGATCGCGTAGACAGCCGCCACATCTAAAACATCATGAGTTAGTCGAAAATTATTAGTCATATCTTCATATAAGTCGCCGAGCTTTAATTAGTCTTCGTGTTCTTCAAACTGATCGACCAACTGTTTGTTAGGTGGTCCAAATGCCACGTATATTGCATAAGCTGTCAAACACACTATACATACGGCGACAGTGACCGCGATCGAAGTTGCATTTTCCATGAATAGAACCAATGATTTGAGTTATTGTTAAGATTATACTATCTAGTAACAATTGTTTTTAATACACAAAATTTATGTCACAACGCACCTGGCTTGGCGATATTCTCAGACCTTTGAATTCAGAATACGGTAAAGTTTCTCGCGGCTGGGGAACTACCCCAATCATGGGTATCTTTATGGCATTATTTCTTGTGTTTTTAGTGATTATCCTTCAGTTGTACAACTCCTCCTTAATTCTTGAGGGTGTCAACCTCAACTGGGGTGGCTAGTTTATAGCTATCCTGAAATTTACTTTAAAGGCACGCTTTGCGTGCCTTTAAAGTAAATTCTAGATTTTCCTAATTGTGCCCTGCAAAGCAAGGTTCAATTAGCAGAGCTAAAATTTATACATATACTGTTCACAAACAAGGTTGTCTCCAATGAATATTTTTGGTATTGGCTTGCCTGAAATGATTTTGATCATGCTTGTTGCGTTATTAATTTTTGGCCCCAAGAAGCTGCCAGAAATCGGTCGTAGTATGGGTAAAGCTATTAAAGGTTTTCAAGATGCCTCTCGCGAATTTGAATCAGAGTTCAAGCGTGAAGCTGATCGCTTAGAGCAAACTTCCGTGGTTACTCAACCCCCTTTTGCAGTTACCCCTCCTGCTGTTGTTCCATCAGAAGTCAAGGAAGTTGTAACTGCTTCGGATGTCTGAGACTCAATCTATTTCTCTAATTGTCGGACTAGGTAACCCTGGTGCTGAATACGAACGTACCCGTCACAATATTGGCTTTATGGCAATTGATCGCTTAGCAATTTCTTGGAGTATATCTTTAGGTAAGGAAAAGCGATTTTATGCCATCTTTGGTGAAGGTAGACTGTCTAGCCGATTAGCTAGTACTGGCAAGATCCGCCTACTAAAGCCGACTACCTACATGAATGTGTCAGGTCAATCTGTGCGGGCTAGTGCCGATTGGTTTAAGTGCAATCCTGAAAATATTCTGGTTATTTATGACGATATGGACTTGCCGCTTGGTAAGTTGCGATTACGTCCATCGGGTTCCGCAGGTGGTCATAACGGCATGAAATCAATTATTTCTCATCTTGGTACCCAAAACTTTCCTCGCCTTCGCCTTGGAATTGGTCGTGGTGGTAATAAAGGTGATGAAGCGATCGCGACTAAAGCCAATCAAAATGTGACTAATCATGTCCTAGGTGGCTTTAGTGTTTCAGAAAACAAAGTCTTGCCAGAAATTTTGGATCTTGCCAAATCTACGGTGACGAGTATTTTAGCGGATGGACTGGAAAAGGCAATGAGCTTGTATAACAGTCGTAGTATTGATTTTTGAAGTGAATTTTTGAAATCAAGTTTAAAAAGTTAAGATACAAAGAGCAATGTACTGTTACTACTAACTTTTTTAATACTATTTACAAGGTATGATCAAACGAACTTTTAGGTGTTTGGAATGTATCCTTGTGAAAATTGTTGGCATACAGTTGACATATAGCAAGTGAGATTTCATCGTAGTGTGAGGAGATCATAATTTATGAAAGCCATGATTTTGGCCGCGGGAAAAGGCACTAGAATCCGCCCGATTACGAATATCATGCCTAAGCCCATGATTCCGATCATGCAAAAGCCTGTTATGGAGTTCCTAGTTGAATTGCTTAGACAGCACGGCTTTGACAGTATTATGGTCAATGTCAGTCATTTGTCTGAAGAGATCGAAAACTATTTTCGAGATGGTCAAAAATTTGGCGTTCAGATGGCATATTCCTTTGAAGGAACGATCATTGATGGAAAGTTACAAGGTAGTGCCCTTGGTTCAGCAGGTGGGCTAAAGAAGATCCAAGATTTCTCACCATTTTTTGATGACACTTTTGTTGTCCTTTGCGGCGATGCCTTGATCGATCTTGATCTTACTTATGCTGTTAAGTGGCATCGCGAAAAGAAATCTCTTGCCACGATTATTACTAAAACTGTTCCGAGAGAGCAGGTGTCTAGCTACGGGGTTGTGGTTACTGACTCTGATGGCAGAATTAAACAGTTCCAAGAAAAGCCAAGTGTTGAAACTGCGCTTAGTAATACGATCAACACAGGTATTTATATTTTTGAGCCAGAGATTCTGGATTATGTGCCATCAGATACTGAGTTTGATTTGGGCAGTGACTTGTTTCCCAAATTAGTAGCTGATAATTTACCATTTCATGCTATTTCGATGGATTTTCAATGGGTAGATATTGGAAAGGTTCCTGACTATTGGCAAGCGATCCAAGATGTTTTGTCAGACAAGATTAAAAATGTGAATATTCCTGGTCATGAAGTTCGACCAGGGATTTATACAGGGCTAAATGTTTCTGTGAATTGGGATAAGGTGAATATTCGAGGACCCGTTTACATTGGTGGGATGACCCAAATTGAAGATGGTGCAACAATTATTGGTCCAACAATGATTGGCCCCAATTGTCATGTTTGCAGTGGTGCTGTCGTTGAGCGAAGTGTAATTTTTGAGTATTCACGCCTTTCCGATGTGCGTTTAGTCGATAAATTAGTGTTTGGACGTTATTGCGTTGACAAGACTGGCGCAACTATCGATCTTCAGGCCGCCGCATTGGATTGGCTAATTACGGATGCAAGGCATCAACAGAAGTCTCAATCTCCTTTAAAAATTTCTAAAGTATTAGTTTGAAACCTAAAAAGAAAAGGGACGCGAAGCGTCCCTTTTCTTTTATCTACCGCGCACTCGCATAAACTGATCAACGCCTCTAGCGATCGCATCCGCCATTCGTTTTTGATAGTCTGGACTATTCAAGTTTCGAGCCTCATTGGGATTAGTGACATAGCCTGTTTCTACCAAAATCGCAGGCATCGAAGTTTTGGCAACTACATAAAAGCCTGAACCTCTAACCTCGCGATCGCGCGCACCTGTTGCCGATATGATCTGTGAATGCACATAGCTAGCTAGCTCTCTTCCCACGGTTGAGCCACGTGAATGATAAGTCTCAACCCCACTTATCCCGCTATTACCTAGAGCAAGAGAATTAGCATGAATACTTACAAACACATCAGCATTGAGTCTTTCAGCAAGGGCAACTCGCGGTTCCAAGTCAATTTCCACATCATTAGTACGGCTGTAATAAACTGTGTAACCCATACTTTGTAAGGCTTGTCCCAAATTTAGACTAATTGGTAAAACCACATTTTTTTCATATATCCCATTTGCCACCGCTCCTGGATCATTACCACCATGCCCTGCATCAATGACGATCAATCCTCGACGGCGATCGCCTACATTTGAAGGTGGATTGTTAGGAAAATTGTTAATTGGAAAAGCTGGATTTTGGTTGGGTAAAGGGTTTTGTGCAGTGGTATTTAACGAAAGTTGTAACTTGATTTGTTGATTACTTAGTCTTTGAGTTTCGCGTACTTGCCAACCTGCGATCGTTTTGATGCCAATTTCGACCGAATTACCAATCTGTGACAACCTAATTCTTTCAATCGGACTATTGGCAGCAAGACTGGGGCGTTGTAAGTTTGGCGAAATCTTAGCATTGGTAATTACCAAGTTATAGGTTCCAGAATTGCGATCAAGGTTAGCTTTATAACTTAATGGTTGGTTTGCCTCAATTAGCAATTGTCCTGTACTGCTAAAACTCACTCTTTCGATCGCCGTAGGTAAAGCTGTTGAGTTGATGGGATTGTTTGGTCTAGGAATAGTCGAACTAGGCTCGATAGGTATTGCTTGAGCAACTTGATTAGTTGGAGCTAGCACTAGAGTTTTAGTCACAGCTATGTACTGACCTTGCCAAGCAAGTTTGCTAGTTGGATCGTTGCTATCTAGATCGAAAACTAATCTAGTAATTGCCGGATTGTTTTGAAACTGAGCAACCCTGATCTGCTTTACCCCCAATCGATTCATGGGCAGACTAAGTTGATGCAAATCATCTACTAATGTAGTATTTTGCAAATCCATGATCAGTCGATCTGGATTTTGTTCTCGTTGTGTACGAATCTGTGGATTAGCATTGACATTTAACATCAATCCGTTGGCAGTAGGTCGGATACTATTTAGTCGTATAGCAATAGATGAACTAGCTGTATTTAATAAGTTAGATTGATTTACCGACTGTGCTTGCAACGGAGCAACTACAGGTATCCCATAGCTAGTAGCCACGCTTACACAAATTCCAACTGCTAGTTGTCGATATCGCAAAGTAATTCTCCCAATGGCATTAAAGATCCGAAAGTTGAGCAATTATTAAACAGCTAGATTTTGGATTTCATTTGATTTTAGATAATCGCTGTACCCTTTATCATCGGTAAGATCTCAAGAATTGATCGACTCCTCTAGCGATCGCTTCAGCAATTCGCTCTTGATAAGCACTATTAACCAGCCTTGACGCTTCGGACGGATTCGTAATAAATCCAGTCTCTACCAAAATTGCAGGCATTGAAGTTTTGGCAATCACATGAAATCTAGCTGACCTCACACCACGGTCATTTGCGCCAGTACTGGCAATAATTTGCTCATGTACGGCTTGAGCCAGACTTTTACCTAGAGACGCACCTGGAGAATGATAAGTTTCAATGCCGTTTACCGCAGAAGCATTTGCATCCAGAGAATTAACATGAACACTAATAAATGCACTAGCTCCAGCATTCTCCGCAATCTGAACTCGCGGCTCTAAATCGAGATCAATATCTTCAGTGCGCGTATACATCACAGAATATCCCATCTGCTGTAACATTCTGCCTAGCTGTTTGCTTATTGCCAGCACAATATCTTTTTCATAAACTCCATTTCTGGTTGCCCCCACATCTGGTCCCCCATGCCCTGGATCAATTACTACAAGTCCCCGCCCCTGATTAGATAAGTTACTAGTAATATTTCTGTAAGTTTTCTGAGGTTGCGATCGCGGATTAGGAGGATTATTCGCAACAATTTGTCCAATACTCTCTAACTGTAAAGCGATCTCGAGGGGATTAGTCTGAACTGTCTCCCGAATTTGCCAACCAGCGATCGTCTTAATACTTACAACTACCGCAGCACCAACCTGATTTAAGCGAATCTGCTCAATCGGACTATTCGCTCCCAATATGGGGCGACGCAATTGCGTCGAAATCTGCGTTGAAGCAATCGTGAAACTATAAGTATTACTAGCTAAATTTAGACTGCTACGATAAGCGATCGCGCTATTTGCTTGAATTACAAGTTGACCATAACCATTAAACGTCAAACCAACAATTGTCGTAGGCAAATTGCTGGTAATAACAGGTAACGCTATCTGTTCTTGTCGATTAGTATTTTGCAACAGTGGATTACTAGGAATCTGTGCCGCAGTTACCTCTAGATCCATATACGCATTCGTATATGCACCAGCCGCTAAGCACAACGCTAGCCACCGCGATCGCTTGCAATATTTTTTCAAAAAATTACTCCCATTAAATCGACTAGAGAGTTCCAATCAAAACTTTAAGACAGCAATTCTACAGGAGATAGGCAAACTTTTTCCACCAAAGGTAATTTTCCTAACCAACGTCGCGATACTTGAGCAAAACGATCTGGCTCTCCGCTCACAAAAAATCGAGTTTTAGCTTGTCCGCTTCGATTTTCTGTGCAGCTCAGCCCCATCAAATCTAACTCCTGACCTGCTGCCTTCACTACATAAGATGCAGGATTCACCAAAGCTACACTAGATGGCAAAATTTGACGTAAAACCCCTGATAAATGTGGATAATGCGTACATCCTAAAACTAAAGTATCAATATTTGCCTCTATCAGCGGCTGTAAATACTGCTTCGCTATCTCCAAGGTATATGGGTCATGAATACGATCAGACTCAATTAAAGGAACAAACTCTGGACAATCTGCCTGAAAAACTTGAGCCTGAGGATCGCTCTCACAAATCGCACGCACATAAGCTCCACTATTAACAGTTGCAGTCGTAGCAATCACTCCTATTCGCTTACCCTTGCCTACCGCCGCTCTCGCCCCTGGCAAAATCAAACCCAAAATCGGTAAATCAAAATCCTTTCGTACCACATCTAGCGCCAAAGCTGAACTGGTATTACAAGCCATGATTGCCATCTTGACTCGCTCAGACTGCATCCAGTGCAAAATTTCATATACATACTTAATAATCTCTGCAGGCGATCGCTTTCCATAGGGTAATCGCGCCGTATCACCAAAATAAACTACCGATTCATTAGGTAATTGGCGGTGTACTTCTTGCAAAACCGTCAGCCCTCCAACTCCACTATCGAACACACCGATAGGGAACCGAACCTCCTGCTGTAAAACCATTCACTTCCTCACACTTCACATGAATCACAGTAAAGCATACTTTTCTGAACGTGAGTATCAGCGTAACTAATTAACCTCAAACACAAGCGCACTAGACACTTATACTTTTTCTAGGTAGTCTGCAATTTAAGTTGCAATCGACTATCTATTCTTAAAATATCCAAACATAAATCAATCCCTTCAAGGAGTACTTCATGGATTTATCTCGTATCTCCCCCCAACCCAAAGCTGGCATTTTGAACGTTCTCATCGAAATTCCCGCAGGTAGCAAAAACAAATATGAGTTTGACAAAGACCTTAATGCTTTTGCGCTAGATCGTGTTCTTTACTCATCAGTCCAATATCCTTACGACTACGGCTTTATCCCAAATACCCTTGCCGACGATGGTGACCCATTAGACGGCATGGTGATCATGGATCAACCCACATTTCCTGGTTGCATCATCCCCGCCCGCCCTATCGGTATGCTGATCATGATTGACGGTGGCGATCGCGACGAAAAGATTCTTTGTGTCCCAGCTAAAGATCCACGTTATACCGACGTCAAAACCTTAGCTGACATCGCCCCTCATCGTCTCGAAGAAATTGCCGAATTTTTTCGCTCTTACAAGAACCTAGAAAAAAAAATCACTGAAATCAGAGGCTGGGAAGGTGTAGAAGCAGTACAAGCTCTAGTAACTAAATCAATTGAGGCAGCACTACCTAAATCCTAAACTTTTTTGCAGCTTGAAATTCATACAGGGACGAGTATCCAAACAGGATCACCCCACGCCTAAAAACTTTTTCTAAAAAAAGGCTTGACAAACTCTTTCAAGCAAGCTAACTTAGTAAAGCGCTGAAGGGAGCGACGAGCGAAAGCGA
>JAYVVP010000443.1:0-2405 GCA_043786935.1 Pseudanabaena sp.
GGTAGTTGCTCGTAAAGAGAAAGAGGTTAAACAACACTTGCAAGAGATTTGGAAAGACAAGGTTTCTGGTTCCAAATAATTCCAAATGATTAAGTTATAAGCGGTCATTGCCACTTATAACGCGATAACTATCCACCTTACATCTATCCACATTTATTTAAAGAGAGATTATTGACCATGAAACTACTTATCGGGATTCTTATTCCACCACTTGGTGTTTTTCTAGCTACAGGGATTGGAGCAACTTTGTTGATCAATATTGGGTTGACTCTCCTTGGTTGGATTCCAGGCAGCATTCATGCCGCTTGGGTAATCATTAAACAGCAAGAACGTCAAGCAAGCAATTAATGTTTAGTCAACGGCTTAAACAACCGTTGGCTGCACATCTATTACTTCACATTTAGTCAAAATTATTACAGGAGAAAAAGACATGATCGGATATTTTTTAACTATCTTAGCAACAGCTTTAGGACTACTCGTTGTCGATATAGTCGTACCAGGTGTAGACATTGTTAATTTCCCAGCCGCCATAGTTGCCGCGATCGTAATTGGATTAATAAACGCTTTTATCAGACCAATTCTTCAATTACTATCTCTACCTCTCACTTTCATCAGCTTAGGATTGTTTTCATTCGTTTTGAATGGAATACTCCTTTGGTTAGCTTCAGTTATTGTTCCTGGATTTAGAATGCAGGGGCTAATTGCCTTCATTCTTGCTCCTATTGTTCTCTCTTTCTGTAGTACTTTCTTGAATAAGTACTTTGGTGAAAGAGGAGTTCGTGGATAAATCAAGATAAGTTTGTGTGTCATATAGTGCCACACAAATCTATTAATTTAGAAAGGAAACATATATGAACATTTTTTTTCAAGCTCGTAAAATTGTAGTTGTATTAGCTTTAATGCTAGTTTTAACCCTCACAACTGCTTGTGGATCGGCTCCAACACTATCTTCTAACCCCGTCAAGACTAACCAAAGTTCAGAATACAGTCAATTATCGCTTGGAAACTCAGTTAAGGGTCAAGATTATGGTAGTTGGGTAATTAAAACTAGTAAAGGCTTGATTAAAGACTCTTACGTAAGAGATGGCAACAAATTGGGAGTAGTAATTTCGTCGCAAGTTAAACCAACTGAAGTCAAAACTTTAACTCAATCTCTTGCTCAAGGCTTTCGACGTAGCTTTCCTAATCAAGACTTAACACTTTTGATTTACGCTCCTGACAAGAAGCTTATTTTAACTGCCCGATATGATGATCAGTCTAAACAAATTGATTATCAGCAAGCAAGTTAAGCATCTAAATTAACACTGTTTATTTTAGCGAATTTGATTCATACAAACATGAATAATCAATCCTCAACTTCCACTAACTCTTCTGAAAAAGAAACACCTTACGCAGATTATCAACCTGCATATCAAACAGGACACGAAGGTTACGATCTCTATCTTGGCAAAAGCTTTGACGAAGCGGAAACTGAACTCAAACGTGACTATGAAGCTATCTTAGCCCAAACCAATGGAACAGGCTTAGAGTGGAATAAAGTCAAAGATGCGGTTCGCGATGCTTGGGATAAAGCAGGAACCACTTAAAACCACTTAGAAAATCTATTAGCTAATTATGCTGTAATTTCCACGACTTAATTAGCCCAAAGCTTATCTATTTTTTCTATCTTTAATATTGGAGTTTTTTAATAGCCATGTCTAATAACAGTGATGATTACAAACGCCAAGTGATGAAAGATTTGGCAGGTGGCAACAAAGAAGTCTTGCCTGATGAGTCAGAAAACTATGAGAACTTTGACGATTTTGCTCAAAGATCTTCACGTGAAGATCGCCGTAATTTGTTCAGCAATTTTTTCCAGCCTGAACGGGTTAGCTCAGCTCAAATGGAGCCAGAGTTGCAAAAGGCGATCGCGCAGATTAAGCCTAACGAGCGTGATGATGTCGCGAGAGAATTTTTCAAGCATCTTAAAAAGCGTGGTCTAAGCGATCGCGATCTAGAAAAACAATTAGGCTTATCTAGTCGTGATCCTAATCGGATGACACCTGATGATGTTGCGAAACTAGCAGGTTTTGTTTATCATTCTCATCCTGATATTTTTCATGATGTTTTGGCAGATCAACCAGCGCTCGTCAAGTTCCTAAGTAATCCAATGGTAGGCGCTGCCCTAGGTGCGATCGCTACTAGATGGTTTAGTCGTAAATAAACTTTAGTAACAGCAGATATGCGGTTCTTCCCACTTCGCTTTGTTAATTTGTTCAAAGGCGCAAGGAATATAATTCCTTCGGAATCTATAGATAGTAATATCAGCAATCATCGTATTGAAGCTTTAGTCGATGGAGTTTTTTCGATTGTTTTAACTATACTAGTAATAGAGATTAAGATATCTCATGTGGATTCAGATAGCG
>JAYVVP010000444.1:0-6913 GCA_043786935.1 Pseudanabaena sp.
CCGCCATGAAAATATACCAACACTGGAAAAGGACCTTCGCCTTTTGGTCGATAAATCCTTGCAAGTAAATCGCCTTCTGGTCCTGGAATCAGTTCATGACTGATATCGCCAACCATCTCTACAGCAGGTTTACCTTGCTTAGCTAGCACTCCAATCACCGCGTCAGTGGGAGTTGGGTTGTTGCGGGCATTTGCAGGCGAAAGCTTATCAAACGGTGGCGCATTAAAAGAAGCTAGTTCATCCAATACAGCTTTCATTTGGGCAGTCGGTGTAGATGCAGCTTCGGCTGAATCGCTTGCTGAATTGCTTACAAATGGACTGCCTAAGGCGATCGCAGTACCGCCTGCTCCAGCCAATACAATCAAGTTTCTTCGCGATATCTTATAGCTCACAGGTATCTCTCAAGATAGATATTAAAATAGTAAGAAACTTGGGAACCGTTATGCTTTGGTGAGAACAGTTTGTAGCTTGGCTTCATCTTCTTTTGAAAGAGAAGTTCTGAGAACTTTACCTTCAAATTTGCTGAGTTCTTCTAGTACTTTATCGGGAGTAGCTCTTCTAACTAATACAAAAAGAGCTGAGGTGTTAGGTTCAATAGTGCCGCCTACTTCACGGATGAAGTTGTCATCAATGCCAATATCTGTCAATGCGCCAGAAATGCCGCCTGCGACCGAACCAACTGCCCAACCTAACAGAGGATTGAAAAAGATAAAACCAAATAATAGACCCCAGAATCCGCCGCTTAATGCTCCTGAAGCCGTAAGTTCTTGACTCTGTTTGATTTTAACCTTGCCATCTTTATCTCTAATTACGATCGCAGCATCTTCTAAATCAATTAAATGCTCTCGCTGTAGCTTTCGGAGCTTTTGGACAACATCATCAGCAGTAAACTCATCTTTAAACCCAACTGCAATTAAACTACTCATTATTTTGTCCTTTGGATAATTTTTTCTTTGATGATTTGTTGTGAATTAGAGAGTTCTGAAAAAGCGACGCTTAGCACCGCTTTTCCTTATTTACTAGGATTTAACCTTGTTCTTAATAGATTTGACGACATCTCCAGCTTTATCAGTAACTGAATTGACTACATTTCCAGCTTTATCTTTGACATAGTTAGCTGCATCACCAGCCTTGTCCATAGCAGAATCCACAGTGTCTTGAGTATTGTCTTTAGCAGAACTCATTTTGTCGCCAGCTTTATCAATTACTTTTTTTACATCACGCACAACAGGAGGCGTTTTTTCATTAGGGCTGCGTTTCATTTTGTCGAAATCAGCAGTTCCTTGAATCTCATTTAGCCCTTGCGCCGCAGGATTCTCAGTTGTGTATTCTAAATTAGTCTCATAAGGATTGCTCTTAGTGATTTCTTCAGCTTTTTTCTGGATGGTAGGCATCGGTAGCTGATTCTTGATCTTACTGTTGTTTTGATCCTGAGCCGCGATCGCAGGATTTACGTTCGCAAACACCATCAATCCACAGATAAAAACAATTGTTAGTAAACGGGTAAAAAATTGTGCGAATTTCATAAAATCTCCTCCTAATTTAATTAAAAAATTGGAATATTTCTCCTCCCTCACTTTTACAAATCAATGTTTGATTTACTGAATGAATTGATTGATTATGAAATAAATTGTAAACAAGATCATCCTAACGATAGAGGTGACTCTTAGCCTTAGCTCTATCGTTGAGCAATGATCAGAGGTAGTTTCCACCAAGGTATGTCGGGATACATATGATGTTCTTGATGATATCCAAAATGATAACAAGTGAGAAACGACCACAGCAGAGGCCTATAAATACTTTTAGCGCGAAATGAGTTTTGATATCCGTCAATTGGTTCTTGATGAGGAACGAAAGTTCCAAAATAGAAAAGCTGCATCGAACTTAAAATTAACGGAATCACCCAAAACAGTATTAAATTGCCATAATCAATATTCAGAAAAATGTGCATACTGTGATAAATCACAATTAAGCGACCTAACCGCCACCAACTCCAGTAACGAAACATAAAGTAGACATACCAAGCAACCACATTTTTATGACTACCATCATGAAAATCAGGATCAGATTCACTAGCTGGCGAATAATGATGCTGTGAATGTTTTTTTAATAGAGGTTCATAAAAAAAACATCCATATAACAACATTGCAAGGGAACCAATCAAGTAGTTGATTTGACGATGCTTAGGAAAAACGGCTCCGTGCATAGCATCATGAGCTGTGATGAACAGCCCTGTGTAAAGAAAGGTTTGACACAATATTGCCAAAGCTTTCCAAACTAGAGGAGTTTCTTCCACAGGCACTGAAGTTAATAAAAAACATAAACTAATCGCCCAAACAGAAATAATTAGTAGAGCGATCGCGAGTCCAGTAATGCGAGGTTCGGAAGCATCTAGTACTCTATGAATCACAGGAGCGGAAGTTTCTGAAGTTAAATTCATAGGTACTATCTTTAATAGAGGTTTAAAATGCTTAACCTCAGAGTGATTGGGCATTTTTGAGGGGAAAGCCCCCTCACTTTTGATTTGTTTTTTGACTGAGTAGTTCAGTTTAGGAAACTGGTGGAACTACGCCTGATGACAAAATACCCCAAAATGCCAGAACACCTTTATGGGTGAACAATTCGATCGCGAGGGCTGAAACAAAACCAATCATGGCAAGACGACCATTCCAAATTTCTGCTTGGGGAGTAAACCCTGAAACCCAAGCATTGCGAGACATTCCATTAACTCTATCAGCTTGGGGTGTGATAGTTTGAGATGTGCTAGTTGTAGGTGTATCAGTTTTCATAGTAGTTGCTCCAAAGTTGCAAGGTTTATTTAGTCTTTTGACTTCTTAATAGAATTACATAGTGATGATGGAAATGGGGTTGCAGAATACATAAAAATGTATACTTTGTATTATTACTTAATAAAGGTTAACAAAAATCGCAAACCTATGGCTGTAGCCAAAAAAAAGCCCCTATAGGCTGAGTAGATCTCTACCTTAAGGGGCTTCTCTGAATGTTGATTCACTCAGTGATTTGTTTAGCGATCGCTGTCACTAAACTCATAATGAGGTCATTATTTTAATCAATTCGTTGGATAAATCTACCTGCGATGTTGTCGGACGCTTCTTAAAAAGAACACCCGCCAGAATATAGATATTCTCGGAATAAAAAGCTTTGCCATATTTCTGTAGTTCAACTATTCTCTCTTTTACCTTAGGCTCAGAACTGTAATACCCAAAACTCATGGGTGAAGTAATGAAATCCTGTACTTGATAACCTTGCGCGATCGCATGTTCAATTGTTCCGACAGGATCAGAATATGCCGAAATCATCAACATTGCACTCTGACAATCCATACTAAGCAACTGTTTGGTTATAGATGCTCCATCAGGACCACCGTGTAAAGTGGGCATATAGATGTCATTATTGATTGCTGGTAAATAAGGAGGGTTAGAAATCAAATAATTATCTTCAGCTTGCCAATCCCTTTGAAAAAAACAAGAGTTATAAACAATATAATTGTTACCTAACAGATTACGTTCGATGCGAAATTGAGCTAATTCGCAAGCTTTCGAGTTTAACTCGTAGCCATGGATCAAGCCACTAAACTGGCTCTTTAGTAAACTATTAATCACGGGACTGCCATCTCCTGCCCCAAATTCGACGATGGAAGTAGAATCTTCACAGTGATTCAAAACCATTCTTTCTAAGCATTGTGAATAAAATTGTGATTCTTCGGGACAGACAAATATCTCTTGAAGTGTTTCACCAGATCTATACTTAGACTGATAAGTTGTAACGATCGGTTTATAGCTTAATAAAGATTTATTCATATAATTTTCATTTGTTTAATGTGAAGTTAAGGTTTAGTAAAAGTCCACTTTAAAATTGTGATCGGTGCTTGCTTGAGCGCAGTGATCAGAGCTTCATCGCTGTCGTATTTCAATTCGGATAAATGAGAAGACTCGACGTTAACGGTAAATTCATACTCTTCAAACGGCCATGGTTCTACAGTTAAATTCCCATATTCCAAACGACGCAGATCGTAACGCTGGTTATCGATGCCATGAGTTATTTCTAAAGCTCGACTGTCGTCTGGAACTTGATTTTGCGTCAAGATTAATGACAAGCGATCGCACCATTGCATAAACTGATAACTTCGTTCTGCTTCTTGTTTAGATAACTTTAGATCACGCTGCCATCGCTTTTGATCCCGCAACTGAGTTTCTAGAAAATCGCACCACTCTCCAGAAACATCCTTTTTGTTGTGATGAAGAAAATAAATATGCATAGAAGTTAACATGGTTACCCATCGACCTCGATAACAGGAATTTTCAAGGTGTTGTTTTAACTTCTTTAGAGACACTTCAGGTGGTATTTCAGCTAGAGTGAAGTCAAGAGGAGCACCACTCTTAGTTAAGTTACCGCTTGTCCATTCTTTTTCTAGGTCATCATGATGAGAGATGGCAGCGATCGTTTCGTAAATGCGAAGAGGAGTATTGGCTCGCCGCCAATGACCGCCTAGTTGAGCTGCTAGTAGAGCATGGGCGCGATGATAAATAACATCCCATCCATCTTTAGCTAGATTTACAATCATCTATTTTTCCTCATTCACTAATTGCAATAGCGAGTATCTTCTCACTTAAAAAATATTAAGAATCAGACTGTTGAATTAGAGTCATGACTGCCGCCGCCGCGCGATCGCCTATAAATTTTTCTTGGTCATAGCCGAGTACTAGTTCCCAAGCATCATCGGGATACATAACCGCTAAAGGTAAAGCGACATCAGTAAGCATCCATTGCCCATGTCGTTCATCTTCTCGAATATGCAGTTCCCAATATCCCATCGCCGCATCTGAAAGTCTCATTCGCTTCGCTGCCTCCATATAGTCGGTATAAATCGAAGGTCCCGCTATTTCAAAATAAGTCAATCCACCGTTATAGCGAAGAAAATATCGTTTTCGCTCTGTTAGCAAAAAATTGTGATTAATACTTGCTAAAACTTCCCACGGCACGAGATCAAGATAAGCTTCTGGTTCAGTTTTTAGCCCCAATTCAGCCATCATCTGAGCAAAGAAAGTGGAGTGCTTTCGGGCTAGACGACCATTGCCATATTCTTCTAGCAATACGCGAACTAAAGTTGCCTGAATTTCGTTACTGGCTCCTCCTAAAATCCGCGAAAGACGACTAGCCTCAACTAATCCATCTAAAGAAGCGATCGCTAATAGCAATCGATATCCATCTAGATTAATCTCTTCTCGCAAATAGCGCTTCGACTCAGATATAACAGGATTTAAGTCTGCATCTGCGCGTTCTTGTAAAGCTTGTTTAACATCTAACTGCTGAATTTTTTCTACATCTAGTTGGGTTAATTCCCATGCTTGCCAGACAGACTCAATGCGATCGCGTACATCGTCTAAATAAATAGAACGCTCGTTTGTGTATGCTTGCAAAGCATCATACCAAAATAATTTAAGGCGATTTATTTTATATAGTAAACGTTGTAAAAACCAGTTTGCTTGTTCTGATTTTGAGTTTTCGTCATATGCTTCAACTAGAGCTAATGAGAGAAATTTTTCAAAATCTCTAATTAAATCAGGTTGCTGTTTAATCTGTTTATCCAAATTTTCTAACGTGAGAAGCCAAGTAAATTTTTGCTCAGCTTCTTTATAACTAGATGTTTGAAAAATCGGTAATAAGTTATTGACCTTTGCCTGAATCGGCATTGTCGCAGTTGAGGTTAGCATCATAATCTAAGAAAAATCTATAAAAGATTTGATTGAAAAAGAGTTTAAGTTCACTCACTAAAATTTAAAAAAATTTAAAAGTTCAAACCAAGACCGACTAAAATGCCGAAGTCAGTTGTCCTCAGAAATGCTAGATTTGCAGCTACATTAATCGTAAATACGGATGATAGAGGAATGTCAATACCGCCTGTAATCATGGGACCAATACTACTATTAGAACCAGTATTAATCGCCAGTCCACCACCTAGATAAGGAGCGAATCGAAAATCAGCGAAGGGTTGCTGAATCGGTAAATCATAGGTTGCAGGAAGTAAAATAGTCGCAAAGTTTCTTAGTATCAAAACACTGGGACGTACTGATATAACATCAGTTAGACCAAGTTTGCTAATAAAGGCAAAGCTTGTACCGCCTAAATCGCTGTTGCCGCTGATACCAAAGTTAGCACCAACTCCAAAATAGCTAGGACCCGAACGTGTAGATCGGAATATAGGATTACCATTACTGTCAGTGGGAGGAGTAATAACTTGAGAGATAGAGTTGCCAGAGCTTTTTAGAAGAGAGGCTTTGCCTGAAGGTTGAGCTGTTAAATCTGCTACTGTTGCCACTTTCTCCTTAGGTAATTGCACGATGTCTTTAGGTAATTGAATGATAGTTTCAACTTTTTCTGAACTTAGTGAAGATGTTAGAGGTGTAACAACTTCCATTTTATTAGTTTCAATTGCACAATCTTTTACCCATCCACAATTAGAATGCTTAATTGTCTCTGCTTCTACTCCAGACACAAAATTACCAATTACTAGTAGAGTGAGACCAGCGAGAAGATTAAGTTTCATAATTCACTCCTTCAGGAAATATTAGATTGTACTTCCCTAAATATCACCTAACTATGATTGACATCATGAATGAATTGATTGATTAAAAGTAAGCTTAATAGCGGCTTAAGGATTGAGCCTCGCGAGCGCCCAAGTCGTAAACGAGCCAATGGGACTCCATAGTAAATATGGTAGAAGTAATAATGCTCCCCAGCTAGATGTTTGCCAGACAACTGAAGTTAGTAATATCCCTAATCCAAACCCTGTTAGACCTACCAAAGTTCCTAATTTAAGATTGCGCGATCGCAAAGTAATCGGAACATAAGCAATAATTACGCTTTCTAAAACTAGATAAGATGCCATGGT